>DHOO01000047.1:0-15259 GCA_002409975.1 Firmicutes bacterium UBA5388 | reverse complement strand
ATAACGGCGCCACCTGTCAAGATGAATATCTTAACATCAGATTAAACCCTTTTTAATTCTAAGAAAATAGTTTTTCAATAGAGGGAATCAGAGGTAGCCGGCATGAGCGATCATATAGTGTTTGACTTTAATTCGAGGGAAAGCGTTATAACACCACACCGCAGTTTCGTAAGTGTTTTTTTAATTCCTTTATGTCAACATCTTCGGTATTCTCCCGTACGGCCATGGCGGCTGCCGTTCCTGCCGCCTGTCCGGTAGCAAAACAGGTGGCCATGACTCGGGTTGAGGCATGGGCTTCATGGGTAGTAGAGATACACCTGCCGGCGACGTGCACTCCTTTTAATCCAATCGGCACCAAGCATCTGTAAGGAATGGAATATGATCTGTTCTTTTTTATTTTTTCCGCAAAAAGACTGGCGCCAACGGGAGAGTGAATATCAATAGGGAATGCCCCCCTGGCTACACCGTCGGAAAAATCTTTTCCGAAGATAACATCTTCTTTGGTAAGAGAGTAGAGTCCCTTGATTCGCCGGGATTCTCTAAATCCGACCTGCACCCCCGTTTGGATAATATAGGCGTCGGAGAACCCAGGAATATACTTTTTCAAAAACCTCGTCAACTCTTGGCATTGACTTCTACCTTGAATTTCCGCCGCTGTCAACCCGTGAAACGTGGTCGGATTACAATTTATGATCCTGGTCATATTAACCAGAACTTCACCGGGATGTAGCCCGCCGAAAAAAAGCACCCGATCGCGGGCAATCGTTAATTCCCTGTTTTTCCTTCCTTCGGTGATCAAGCCAAAAAAACCGCAAACACCGACATAGGACGGGAGAGCGGCTTGTTCCGCCAAGGGGTGAAAAAACTCGTCGGGATTTTCTCTCATATATGCATATACCTTCGGGAGATCAACCCCGCCCATGCGAAGAAAAAGTGATCCGGGTTGAGTCAAACCGTCCCCGTTCCTTCCAAATTCATACTCTCCTCCGGCCAGATGAATTAAATCCCCGTCTCCCGTACAATCCACAAACTGTTTCGCTGTGACCACCGCTTTCCCGCCCTTCCCGGTTAAATGGGCGGCAATAACCCGTCCTTCTTGAACTTCGACACCGTCAACCAAAGAATGATAGATAATCTTTACTCCAGCCTCCAAGACTATTTTTTCACATACTACCTTCATCGCTTCGGCATCTACCGGTGTTACCGTGGATACAAACCCGACAGGATCAGGAACATGGCCGAAGGAACCTCCCTGGTTGATAAGCATATCAATAATTTCCTGTCCCACTCCCTTTATAATCTGCTCATCACCGGCATGAAAAGTCATAAGCGGTGATACCAAAGCCGCAGTTGACATGCCGCCTAAAAACCCATACCTCTCCACCAAAATTACGGAAACACCTTCACGAGCGGCTGATATCGCCGCGCTCACCCCGGCCGGACCGCCTCCGATCACTGCTACCTCTGCTTCAAACATTGTTTTCATATTTTTCAATCGCCTTTCTGTAACTCCTAACAGATTTTTCGAATTCCGATACTTCTTTACCCGCTACTACCGCGCCAATCATCAATCCGCGAACTCCGGTTCGAATAAGTGGCGACAAATCCGTGGGTTTAATTACCCGTTGTGTCGGGACAATCACCGCCCCGTTAAATTCCTGCACAATACACTGATATTTTAAAAGATCCTGAACCGAAAGGGGGTATCCGTATTCATTTCCCGGAATAACCGAAGCTTCACAGGCGTCTACCCCCATTTTAGCCAGGAATTTTGTTTCGTACGGATGGTAAGAGGAGTCCAGCGCCACCATTTTGCCGATTTCTTTAAGATCAAGCCCGGTCGGGGACAAATGGGCAGCATAGATTGAGAAAAAATCAAAACCCATGCCAACTAAAGGATTGAGTTCACAAGGACCGATTCCGGGCTTAGCGCCGGGAACAATCCCTACAGGAACACCAGCGTTTTTTGCCACCGATATTATTTTTTCCAGGTTGGTCTTTTCCTCAGCCAGCGAGCCGAATGCGGTTCCACTGGCATGATGAACCACATTAATATGAACTTTTAATACATCCGTTCCGCTGTCAACAGCGGCTTTAGCCAACTCCGGATTATTCTCCGGCAGACTGCTAATCAGGACAAACTTCTTTTCTTTAAATATTTTGCAAAAATTATTCAATCTGTTTTACACCTCCGGTAAAATGCTGATCTTCGCCTTGATATCCGCCTCAAATAACCGTCCCCATGGCAAGCCGGTAGTAACGCCGTGAAAGTCTACTTTTATCTTTCCTTTTCCCAAAGGTTGCCCTGTAAATTCTTTCTCTTTAATATATAATTCATAAAAACTCCAGGCTTCCAACATCATAAAGTCCTGAAGGTATTTTGCGGTCGCAACACAACCCTTGGGTGACAGTCGATAAACAGACCCAAAATCCTCCTGATCGCTAATTAACTTTATTAAACGCTGTCTTATTCCCGCTTGATAAATAACATCATCAAGAAAGCGGTTAAGAAGAAAACCGTAGTGAAGGTCCCAGTCGGCGCGTTCTTCTTCCTGTTTGCAAGCAGCCAAAAATACACTTAGATGAGCTAAAACCGTTCCCAATGAATTTCCGCTCGTATTCCACCCGGCATAAGCCGCGAGATTAAATAATCCGATCCTTTCGGCCAGTTCTTTTAGAAACCCGGGATCACCACCGTTTGCAAATCTGAGGTCCGCCACACCCAGCGGCAACCTGATTTCCTGTACCAAGCGGAGAAAATCCCCGACCGCAAAGTCCCTTTCGACCGTAGGAGAAATCGGACCGAGCCAATCTTCTCCCTTTTGCCGGTGCGAACAATTAATAATCGTCATTGCATCAGCAATAAAACCTTGTTCCATAAAAGGTTTCTTTTCCTGGATGAAAACAGGAATAATCCCGGCCACCGTACACTGTAACTTAACATTTTCCGCCAGGGGACGGTCTTCAAACGGGGGAATATTATTTCGTCCTTCCCACGGCACGAAATTAAACGCAAAAACCGGCATCGCCTTACGCTCAAAATTAAGTACCCTCGCCAATAGTAACATTCCTGCTTCATCTGTTCCGTTATAAATTACGACATCATCGTTTAAGCCTAAAGAAATGATTTGTTCTTCTAATTTCATCTGTTCTTCTTTATGAGGACCGTATAAGGTTGCATCCTCCTGGCAAAGAATGACAAAGTCGAGGTCACCCCGAGCCAAAGAAAGCAAGACCTCAGAATTCACCTGATGATTACGCATCCGGACCGCACAATACTCCTGAAGAAGCTCCGGTGGAATTCGGTTGTCGAGAAGGTTTAACCTTTTTTTCTCGTGAACACTCAAGTCACTATTTTTTTCCTTATAGTTCAAAAATAAGTACTCTCCGAGATCGCGCCAATAAACCGCTGTTTTATCATCTCGGACGGTAACCGATGTTCTCATAATGACATTAAACCCCATTATATGCAGTTGGGGATGTATTTCCTTCAAACGAGCAAAAACCTTTAATCCCTCTATCGCTTCATCAGGGTTAATTACCCCTTCCCGGGAGTTTATTAACCCTCCGTAACACAACATATCTACCGAAACAATTAAAACATCTAATTGCGCGGCTTTTTCCATTACCCAATTCCTAATAGCCGGAGTATTACCGGGTTGTAAAAAATCTCCCAGGATCTCAGCCGGAGGAATAATAATTTCCGTTTTTATAATACGACCAAGCTGACAAGGAAATTGCATCGTACACGGTCTGTTGTCAATCGGAATTAAGCCTATTTTCATTTTTTATATCTCCTTTTATCGATGACGAACAGCCGGTCGATTCACGTATCACCAGACTGGGTTGGAGATAAATCTGAACAGGGCAGGTAATCCGTCCGGTGATAACGTCAACAAGGGTTCGTGCCGCCAAATAACCCAGCGTCCGCCTGTTGATTCGAACTGTCGTAATAGATGGGAAAAAATGGGATGATAATTCCAAATCGCTGTATCCGACTACTCCTGCTTCTGCAGGAATATTGTATCCTGCTTCACTAAGGAAACGGATCACCCCGCCTGCCATCCAGTCGGTACTGGCAAAAATCCCCGTTCTCCCTTTTTTTTGTATTTTCTCAAATATTTTCTTCATCGCCAGATAACCACCATCCTGATTAATATCAGATTCTATTATGTTCTCACTGGCAAGCGATAACCCCTGTTCCTTTAATGCCCGCCGAAACCCTTCCAACCGATCCCGGAATGTATTAACCTGAAGGCTGCCGCCCATGAAAAAAAAGTCTTGATACCCACAGTCCAAAAGATGCCGACCAGCGATATATCCTCCGATTATATTGTCTGGGATAACTGCGGTCAACTCTTTGCCGTCTTGCAGATAACGGCCAATAAAAACCGAGGGTATTTTTGTATTAAGAAGCGCAAAAATATAATCATCGGTCATCGGGACACCACCCACAATCAATCCCTGAACGGAGCGTTCTTTGAGCATTGCCGGTAAAGAACTCATACCGGAAAAGTTGCCGTTGGTTGCTTCCAAAATGAGTTGTCGCCCAATAGATTGTAAGTAATTCATGGCTCCCCCGACCACATCAACAAAAAAGTGATCCGTGGCCAAACTTTGCGTAGGATTGGCAATAACACACCCCAAAGGAAGGGAGGGAAGAGAAAGACCTGCGAAATTCTCTTCGGTTCCGTTAATCGTTTTTGCCTGCCGCGGTAAGACATAACCATATTGCTGCATAACTTGGATTACTTTTTGCCGGGTTTTTTCCGTTACCTTTGGACTGTTATTAATCACCCGGCTCACTGTTGACGGTGAAACCCCGGCAGCTTTGGCTATTTCCCTTACTGTACACACCCCTAAATCACCCCTTCATCCCGGTAGTTGTTACCCCTTGAATAAAATATTTCTGCCCTGCCACAAAAATCAAAAGGACCGGAAAGGTTATGACGATCGTTGCCGCCATCAGCGGGCCCCAATCAGCGGAAAACTGGGATTGAAATATCTGTAATCCTAACTGAACGGTCCTCATTTTATCAGAGGTAGTGATTACTAGGGGCCACAGAAAATCATCCCATATAGTTGTAAACATAAAAATCGAAAACGTTGCCAATACCGGTTTGCTGAGCGGAAGCATAATACGGCGGTAAATTAGAAATTCTCCGGCCCCGTCAATTTTTGCCGCTTCCCGGATTTCCTCAGGGACGGTCATGAAAAACTGCCGTACCAAAAAAACTCCGAAAATACTCATAAGATAAGGAATCATAAGCCCGGGATAAGTATTAATGAGGCCAGTCCCACCGCTACCCAGGATATTATTGCCGCCTGCCAACGGGAAAGACTTGGCGATAATAAACAACGGAATTAACTTAACATGAATCGGAATCATCATGGTACCGATTAATAAGATGAAAATAAAATTACGCCCGTAAAATTCCAGTCGGGCAAAAGCATACCCGGCCAGAGAACAAAAAAAGAGGTTTACCAAAGTAACTGTTCCCGCAATCAGGAGACTGTTACAATAATACCGGAAAAACGACGTTTGGGAAAAAACCGTTACATAATGCTCAAACGTTATAGCCCGAGGAACTAATGACGGCGGATAGGCGAAAATCTCTGCCTTTGGTTTAAAAGAAGTAATCACCATCCATATATAAGGGAAACACATAATAATTGCCACAAGAATCAAAGTACTGTAAATAACGATGTAGGACAATTTCTCCGCAGTAATTACCGAATACTGATTATTCATGGTCATACCTCGCTTGCACTAAATATCTGATACCTGGAAAAACCGGAAATTTACCATCGATAGGGCAAAAATTATAACAAAGAGGATAAACGCGATTGCCGAAGCTTCTCCCATGGCAAAGTACTGAAATCCGCGTTGATAGATTAAAAACCCAATAGTAGTGGTAGAATCAAGCGGTCCACCACCGGTCATGGCATAAATCTCGCCAAAAGTTTGGAAAGTACTGATTAACCCCATAATAATTACGTAATAGGTAACGGGTTTTAGCATCGGCCAGGTAATATTCGTAAAACTTTGCCAAGGGGAAGACCCGTCAATAATCGCGGCTTCATAAAGATACAACGGTATCCCCTGTAACCCGGCAAGATAGATAACCATATTCCAGCCGATTCCTTTCCATACCCGCATAATTACTAAAGAATGAAGGGCTAGACGGGGATCTCCCAGCCAATCAACGGGAGGAATTCCCACCTTCGAAAACAAAAGACTGATCAGACCGGAATTCGGTTCGTACAACCATAACCAAATCATACTAACCGCTATAATGGAACTTACCACCGGCAGATAGTACAAAGTCCGAAAGAGAGTAATTCCTTTAAGCTTACGATTGACCAATAGCGCCAATCCCAAGGATATAATGATATTAAGCGGTAATACCTCCAAGGCATAGCAAGAAGTATTTAGCAATGCCCGCCAAAACAGGTCGTCATTAAAAAGAATCCTAACATAGTTTGTCACCCCAATCCCCTCTGGTGACCGTAGCATACTGTATCGTGTGAAGCTTAAATACAATGAAGTAAACATCGGTAAAAATGCCGTCAGTATTGCATAGAAAAGAACCGGGGCGATGAAAAGGTACCCGGTTAGCATCACCCGCCGTCTGGCCGAATTTTGCCAGTAATAATTCCATCTTTTCATCTCTTATCATCCATTCCTACAGGGGGGAGAATTTTCTCCCCCCTTATTGTTTTTACTCAGCCAAAATTCTGTTGATTTCCTCTGCGGCACGATCCAATGCTTCCTTCGGAGTTATTTGCCCAAATATCGCCTTTTCAATGTATCTTGATAAAACATCCCGACACTTAGTCCAGGCTGCAATATTGGGGTTAGGCCTCCCATACTGCATACCCTCCACAAACATCTTAATATTATTATCTTTAGCGATAAAACCGGTATTCGTCAAAGATTTACGAGGGGGCAGGGTACTCATGGATTCGTTAATTCCCGCCAGCGCCTTACGCCCGGTAAAAAACTCTATTGCTCTCCAGGCCTCTTCTTTATTCTGAGCATCCTTAGAAAGAAAAAGCCCACTGAATGAATACAATGTCACCTGCTCTTCCCGACAGGTGGGAAAAGCCACACGTATATTTCGATAAACCTCAGGGGAATAATTTTTTATCTGGTTGACTTCCTCAGGCACGGCAAAGAACATAGCCGCCCTCCCCAAAGCAAGTGGTGATGGCGCTGCGGATTGACCAACATCATAACGAGTATCGGCCACAACGTCTTTCTGAATTAACCCCACTAGGAATTCTAGAGCTTCCACACCTTTAGAGCTGTTAAAAGCCGCTTTAGTATACTCTTTATTAAAGAAACTTCCGCCATTTTGCCATAAAAAACCGGCCCAGATCTGTTGAGCGTCGATTCCCCTGACCGGTAAGTCAATTCCTTCCCTTAAAATTCTGCCGTGTTCTTTCTTTGTTAATTTCTTGGCATAGTCCCGGAGTTCCTCCCAGGTTTTGGGGGGGGTATCAGGATCAAGTCCGCATTCACGAAATATATCCGCCCGGTAAGTAAGTAATCTCCCCGCGCCGAACAGGGGCACAGCGTATCTTTTCCCTCGATAAAGGCCACAGTCTAGAGTCGCTCCAAAATCTTCAGCTTCCGACCATGAGTCTAAATAACAATCAAGGGGAACAATTTGGCCCGCAGCCGCAAATCCTGCTGTTGCCGCCCCTCCGTGCATAAAAACATCAGGTCCGACTCCGCCGGCAAACGCTGTCCCCAGTTTAATGGAGAGCTCTCCCCAGGGAACAAAGGTCACTTCTAGTGAAGTCCCGGGGTTTTCCGCCTCGAACCTGGGAACCAATTCATTATTAATCACATCCATAAAACCTTGTGGGGTTCCGGCAAACCAAACCGTAACCGTTGTTTTTCCGATTACTCCCATGGGAAATAGTAATATGGCTAAAACAATCAGCAAAATAACAAAACGTTTCATAAAAGACCCTCCTTTTAATCTTCCATTTGCTTGAACTCACCTACTGTATAGGTCCGCTATATTACGATTTTTACCTTCAAACACCCCCTTTAAATGAAACAATGTTTCATTAACGTTTCATTTCACATCAATTCTTTCGACATAAAAGTCTAATATCCTTTTTGTTTCCTTAATGAAACAATGTTGCATTATAAAACCTTTTCTGTGGGTATAATGGATCGTTTCATAAATAACCAGAAGATGAAAAGCATAATGGGAATTAGAGGTGAATCGTAAGGCATACCAAAAGAGGCTGTTGCAACCGAACTATTTAAGTTCGTCTTACAACAGCCTCTTTTGATCTCAAGTATCGATAAACCAATTGCTTTTTTCATCTTTTCATAGGATTCAGTATCCACCAATATCGCCTTCGCTTTCCCAGTCAAGCGTCACTTGGAACCTCAGTTCGTTGCTTTATTCAGTTGGTTCTTTAGGGAGTTTTTTAAGATTACGAACAAATCTTTCCTTGTTGAACGCCTTCTTGTTCCTCAAGATGTCCCAAATTTCGAGACAAACAGCTTGGCCAATATATATTTTTGCATCCTCCTTAGAGATACCCTGCGATATCAGACGGTTGAAGGTCTCTCTGGTTTCGGGGGGATCGTTGTCCCTGATTTGGTTATCAACAACCTCCATGAATGCCGCCTTGAGATATGGATTTGTTTTCTTCATTGAATCATCTTCTTTCAGCAAACGCCTGGCGTATGAACGGCGCCCGATCCTCCATTTAGTTTTTCTCTTTTTCGCTGCCCCGGGAGATTACGTAAAAAAACTTTAGGTGCATCTCCAAATTTCCCCGTTCCTCCCAATTTTTAAAACCAAATGAAGAATCTAATATTTCCCTGATTGGCCACAGACTAAGTACAATCTTAAGGCTCTTTATGCCTCAGCAGTCTTGCCTGGGGGCAGCCCATTATATAAATATGTTCTGAAGATAGGGTTAATCATTATGCTCTAATATCGAGCTGTTGAATCGTGCCGACTGAACCGTTTTCACGTAAAAAAACACCGGTTGAACGATTTCGCGCGATACTTTGATTGTTAGCATCTTTATAGGAAAATTCAACATTCAAACCCTCCACTAGGAGCGCGCCGATGCCCACTTGCCGCAGGCCAATTAGTTGCTCGTCTCCCTCAGCGGTCTTAATCCAGATTTTCAGATGATCAAAAACCGAATCGCCCTCGTCGATCCAGCCGTTCCGATCCTGATCAAAAGCCGCCAACTCGGCAAAACCATTACCGGTAGCAGGTCCGAATAACTCCAACCCATTATTGATACTTCCATCTCCATCCCGATCTATGGCTAGATAGCCGCTTCCCGGCGACAGGTAGGGCAAGTACTGTAAACGGCCCTCACCACTTAAATCAAATGGATGGCTTAATCCTGAAAGACCCGCATCTCCATTACGGAAATTAATCACCAAGGGATCAGTCAGCGGAGCGTCGCCCATCTGAAGAATGAACCTGGTTTCTTCTCGATATTCCCGTTCCAGCTTCAACTCGACCTGAAAATTGATCTCCCCGCCGTCGGCTGTGCGCAAAGTGCCTTGCGCAGAAAACAACATCTTCTCATACTCGTAATAAAGCTCATGGAGATCAACGGAGATTCCCCACCCCAAACCGGAGATGGAAGGTTCATTTTCTTCCGAAGTAACCACTACCTTAGTCGGCTCTTTCAACAATTCGGGTAGATGAATCTTGAAATCCTTCCCCGTTAGCGCCTTGAGCATCTTCATTAAAATAAGAATCTTCTGTTTATCCTTTTCCGATAGCTCCCATACTTGTTGGTTGGTTTTTGCTTGCCCTTTTAATCCCATTGCCGCAACCTTTCGACCTTCCGCCGATAATTCTAGCGTATCTTGGGTGTTACTTCGGGACGAGTTTCCCGGACGGCTATTCCAGACTCGAACCTCCTCCTTGCGTGACACTTCTTCCCGGCGTTGATACGCGCCTCTCATTCTCACCTCTGAACTTACAATCACCATTTTTAGACCTCCTCGATTCATTGTTTAAACCCGCTTCTAAATCCTGCTTCTCCATTGTTTTTACCTTACATTTTTCTATTTCTTTTTGCATTCTTGAGCTAATCCTGATTTTACTTTCTTTCAATTTTTCCAATCTCTGTGTAGATCGATTAATCTTCTTTTCAAGTGAATCTTTTTCTTCCAATAATTCTCTTACCTTTCTGTCCAGCGCTTCTATCATCTCCCGTTCTTCATCATTAGCCCAACTTGGAAGATCCTCATCCCAAGGTACAACCTGACCTTGATAATGACTCAAACTATACCATATGATCATTGATAATATGGTACGATTTAGTTCCTTTTTACCTTTATGAAGCTGAAGCCCACCGATGCCTGCTGCCAAAAGCCAACCAACGGGTCCTGTCATAAAAGCTAAAAAACTGGTGGCGCCGGTATAAAATAGGTTTGCATTAACCAAATACCAATCTCAAACGCTTTCAGCAGTAAATAGTAGGCATGATCCGGATCGCTATAATTTTCGTGCACAGCTTTATTACCTACCATCCGCAGAGTATGAAGTTTGCTTATAATCTCTTCAGGAACCAGTTTGGATTCTCTTATTTTTTGTAAACGGACCTGAGGCCGTCGATCTTCGAATTGTTCCGGTTCCGGCAATCCTTCTTCAGTCATTATAAAGATAGCTATTTTTCCCCCAAATAGCCTTAATTTGATTAAAGTAATATTAGGGTCACGGTTAACATTCTCTTCCGCGGAACTACCCAGCTCTGTCAAGAGTGGCCATTTTGTTTCATCCATTGTTTAGGACCACCTTCTTCCCGTTCATACCGGGCAAGTTTCCGCCGGGCGCCTTCTTTTATTTTGTTACAGAGTTCAGGAGGTTCGAGCACCTGTGCCGAAGCGCCGAACTGCCGAACCCAGCGGCTTATTTCCCCAAGCCCGGCCACCGTGTCGTAAAACAAGACACAGCCATCGGGTTCTTCCTGCCAAGAGGCGCTGGGACGCAAGGCGGCATCCCTTTTTACTTTATCCGGGACATTAAAATCGTCTTTGAAACGGATAACTACTTTAAATAAGGGCCCATTCTCACTTCCCATCGCAAACTTTAACCGGTCGCCTTTAGATGGATCCAACTCCTGATGAGGCGCGCCGCCTGCTTTGAGTCCCGACATGAGGTCAAGAGAGTTCTCTTTTTAAGTCATTAATAAAACGTTGAAAAGTTTTTTCTCCATCGATAAACCCATGGGTAAAAAAGGATTTAGCTTTTTCTTTTGGCACAACGCTCCGATGGCTGGAAAGCCATAACAAAAAGCGGATCGCGCGTCCGGAAAAATCATCAATACTAACAAAACCCCCTTGAAGAATCTGCAAATATTTCTTTTGGTAACGTTGGGCGGTTCTAAGCGAAATACCAAGCCTGGAAGCAACCTCTGCTAAAGAAACATCGGGTATATGCTCAATTTCCAGACAAAACTCTTCAAACTTTTCAGCCCTTGAGATAGTAACCACCCCCAATCACCGAATATTCTTCAAATATTGTTTTATTCGATTATTATTTTGGGTATTCCTTCATTATCCTGCTCTCTTTACTTTTAAAAAATAAAAACCGCCTTGAGATATACTAACAATCTCAAAGCGGGAACGGATAAATTTTGATCTACGCCGACCTATCTTTTGAGCCCCAATAGTGCCACCTATTTCCCTTCTACCACTTTCTCCCGGAACTGCAACAGATGCTTTCCTATTCCTATCAAGTCCCCATTTTTCAACTGAAATTGTTTCTGGGGAGCAGGCTCAATTACTACACTTTTACAATGTCCTGGCCTTACGAGGAAACCAAAAAACGCAGCGGAGAGACCATCCATTCCGAGCGCCGGCTCTATCTACACCTGTTTCACAACGACCAGCGAGCGGTTGAGGATAAGGCTGCTTTTAACGATCTACTCGACCAGCTTGAACTTGAGCTACTCTCCGGTAACCCGGACCCGGCTCGGGAAAAGCTATACAACAGATACTTCGAGATCAAAAAGACCCCTATACGTGGGGTCAAGCTGACCCCGAAGCAGGAGGTGATCGACGAAGCTGAGAAGAATTACGGCTACTTTGCCTTGCTTTCCAATGATATCAAAGATCCTTTGGTCGCGCTTGATATCTACCGAAGCAAGGACTTGATCGAAAAGGCTTTTGGCAACCTTAAGGAGCGTCTTAACTTGCGCCGTACCGGCGTCTCTTCCGAAGAGAACTTAGATGGAAAGCTCTTCGTACAGTTCGTAGCCTTGATCTATTTGGCTTATATTGACACGATGATGCGTGAAACGGGTCTCTACCATGATTATACTCTTCAGGAGCTGCTTGATGAGTTTGACATCATCGAGCGCTTCGAACACCCCGGCAAGCAAAACCATATTGGCGAGTTGACGACAAAGCAATTTGAGCTCTACCGGTCGCTTAAAGTGGAACCACCGATATAGGTATAAAATCGCGGGAATTCAGGTAAAAAAGCATTCTAAAAAAAAAATAGAAACCTCTAAGAAAAGATTCTGCTATATGACTATTTTTTTATCCTCCAAATACTAACTTATTCTCTTTTTGGATAAAATGAAAACCCGCATAAAGCGGGGTACTCCAAAAAAGTTTCAGCTCTATTGTCATTCTTGGGCCAAGGAAAATTAGATTTTTGAAGCTGATGGTACTAGATTCATTAGATGAAACGATCAAGTAATATATCCTCCACATTTCTTCGACCATCGATCACCGCCAGCCCCCATACCTTATCTTCTGTATTCTTATATATAATTCGCCAGGGCGGGTTGATTACTTCCCTATAGGTCAAAATATTATAAGATCGTAGTTCTGGAACTATTCTTCCCTGCAGGGGCATTTGCCGTAAGCTATCCGCTTTTTGTTTTAAGGTAGAATAAACTCTTTTAGCTTGAATCTCACTATCGACAGCAATATATTCAATGATCCTTACTAAATCCTGCTGCGCAGTTTGGGTCCAGAAAACCTGATACAGCTCTTTCTTCATACCCTTGAATGATCAAAACTATTATCCATCTCGGCAAAAAAGTCTTCCTGCGACAAGACTTTTCCAGTGGTAATATCCTGTTCTCCCTGAGCCAGCAGTTTTAATAAACCAATTGCTTTTTTCATCTTTTCATAAGATTCAGTATCCACCAATACCGCCTTCGCTTCCCCGTTTTGCGTTACATAGACTGGCCGGCGGGTCTCGTTCACTTGTGCTAAAATTTCGGCCGCATTGGCTTTAATATAAGAAATCGGACGAATATCTTCTTTACTATTCATCAATCAACACCTCGGTATAAATATAGTACCAAATTTAGACCAGAGGATCAAGATATTAAATCTACTTAGTACTATTCTCTTTTCAAAAGTTTTCCCGGTCAAGTGTCACTTAGAACTTCAGTTCATTGCTTATTCTGTTAGTTCTTTAGGGAGTTTTTTGAGATTACGAACGAATCTTTCCTTGTTGAACACCTTCTTGTTCTTCAAGATGTCCCAAATTTCGAAACAGACAGCCCGGCCAATCAGGATCTTTCCCCGTGGATGTTGGTAAATACCTTCCCAAACTGTAGTTCTTCTTTTTGATGACCGGTCTTGTGCTCTTCAGGATAACCGATGGCGATCAGCGATTCCACTTTTAAATGTGATGGTATATGCAGAATTTCCCGTATGAATTCTTCCGCTGTTTTTTCTGCGCTATGTTTCCTTTCCCGAATTTGAATCCAGCAATTACCCAAGCCCAATGCTTCCGCAGCCAAAGAGATAAACGTGGAAGCGATTGCCGCATCTTCAACCCAGACATCGCATTTTTCCGGATCGGCGCAAACCACCATTGCCAGAGGCGCTCCTAATAAAAAGGAGGAACCATGCTGCTTAGCTCGGGATAGCGCGCTTATCATCTTTTCATCTGTGACGACTATAAACTCCCAAGGCTGAAGGTTTCTTGAAGAAGGCGCGCGCAGAGCCGCCTCTATGATTTTCGCAACTTTTTCCGCTTCCAGTGGCTGGTTTTTATATTTTCTGATACTCCTTCTTTTCTCGATCAACGCAAAAAAGTCCATCTTACCACCTCACTTATACTTTTTATTGGGGTATCAACCCACAAGAATAAATAAACCCTTCTTAATTTATTGTATGTTCATATTATCCATGCTTCCACTCCAGCCAATACTCCCGCATAAACTCCTTAGTTACCGGTAGAGAAAGATGGTATAACCTGTCAAATTCTTGAGAGAATTGATCGTAATCCTCTGGGGCCCGGCTTCTTCTGAGACGGTAGGTCCACTCCACCCCGGTAGTCAGCGCCGTCCAAGAAAGGTTGGCAGAGCCCACAAAGATTTCACTGTCATTATCAAGGTCAAAAAAATAGGCTTTGGGATGGAAGGAACGCCCCGGTTCGGAAAAAACCCGGATTTCCATCTTCTCACCCACCTTCTCCATTAGATACTCCAAGGCATAGGGTTCGGTAATCTTCATATAGGTCCCGGTGAGAATTTTAATCGGCGTTCCCCACTCGGTCGCTTCCCGGAGAGGCTTAGCGAGAAGCCGGGCTCCAGATTCGGTAATAAACGCTACCAGAAAGCGGATCTGAACCGCCCGGGCAATAGAGGCGCGCAGGTATTTATAGAGAGCATCCGTAGGGCCAATAATCGAGTTGTTGACCCGATAGATAGCTTCGTTTTCCTTAGCCAACTCTCCGTTCACCTTGGCCTCTCCTTTCCCTTAAATAATTTATCTTTTATAATTTGGATTTACTGCCATTTAATATAAATAAAATTCTACAAAAAGAATAGAAAACCTCCAGGCAGAGGTTAATCCATACTGAAATGTTATTTTTTACTCTCTACGCTTCCAACTCCTCCTCTTGAAGACAAAAAACCCGCAAAAGCGGGGTGCTTCAAAAAGGTTTCTTTCTTTTTCCTTCTTTCCCCAATAGCCAGATTCACTGTTTAGGTAGTCGCTCACGCCGGCTACCGCTCGCACACATGAAATGATTAAAATCTAAGCCTGGTGAGTCGACAAGCAAGTTGTTCATGCCGCCAATCGACAGTATTACAAAGTAATATAAATTGTAGGCGGGTGAATCAACAAAGGAGGCGCTATAATTGGTTGTTCATGCTGGTTTCATAATTATCACAAAGTGATTTTAAATCAAGACCAGATGAATCAACGAAGGCTATTTTCTAAGTAGTCGCCCACCCCAGCAAGCCGGGGCAGATGAAAGGATGAAAATTGCGACGA
>DHOO01000093.1:47551-51187 GCA_002409975.1 Firmicutes bacterium UBA5388 | reverse complement strand
CAGTAAAAACCTATACAACACTGTTAACACGATTGACTTTCCCGCCATAATGATCTAAAATAAACAAAATTGGTATTAGTAGAGTAGGCAATGAGAGGAAGAGTAATGCGGCAACGGGTTACCAGAGAGTCCCTGGTTGCTGGAAAAGGGATCACAACGGCCGGCATGAAGATCAACCTTGAGTCTCTAGACTGAACTGGCAGTAGGTTTAGACGGAGCGCCACCGTTATCAGGCAGATAAGCGGGCAGGTTGATGTTGACAGCCTTGCCAAATTGGGTGGTACCACGGTCTAATCACCGTCCCTCTGGGGCGGTTTTTTGTTTTTTTATTGAGATTAGTTTTTAAAATATATCTGATGCGCCAAGGGTATTAGGGAAGGGAGTTTTTAAAAGTGAGTGGAAAGTTTCGCGAGGTGGATGTAAAAAGTTCCGCCAATGAACGAGAAGAACAGATTCTCCGGCAATGGCTCGCTAAGGATCTGATCAGACGTAGCGTTACTGAAAGAGAAGGAGCGCCCAAGTTTATCTTTTACGAGGGCCCCCCCACTGCCAATGGAAAACCGGGGATCCATCATGTGCTGGCTCGAACGATTAAGGATACGGTCTGCCGCTACAAGACGATGCAGGGGTATCAGGTTAAGCGAAAAGCCGGCTGGGATACCCATGGGCTCCCGGTAGAGATTGAGGTCGAGAAAAAGCTGGGACTCTCCTCCAAACAAGGCATTGAAGAATATGGAATTGAGGCCTTTAATCAAGAATGCCGGCAGTCGGTTTTTACCTATGAGAAAGAATGGCGGAGGATGACGGAGCGGATCGGCTACTGGATTGATCTCGATGCTCCCTATATTACGTTAGATAATAACTATATTGAAACCGTATGGTGGATCCTGAAAAAATATTTTGAGGCGGGCTTAATCTATGAAGGGCATAAGATTATGCCCTATTGTTCCAGGTGCGGAACACCATTAGCTTCTCATGAGGTCTCGCAGGGTTATAAAGATGAGACCATCAATTCAATTTATGTGCGAATGAAAGTAGTGGGGAGAGAAGGAGAGTACTTCCTCGTCTGGACTACCACTCCCTGGACCCTCCCTTCCAACGTGGCTTTGGCCATCAACCCTGACTTCACCTATGTTAAAGCGCGTCGTCCCGAAGATGAGCGCCTTTATATCCTGGTTAAGGAAAGAGTTCAGTCTGTGCTAGGCAAAGAGGCAGAGATTGTCGAGGAGTTTAAAGGCGAGAAACTGCTGAACATGGAGTATGAGCAACTGCTCCCCTTTATTAAAACCAAGGGTTCTGCCTTTCACGTCTATGGGGCCGATTTTGTTTCTACTCAGGAAGGCACTGGGATTGTTCATATCGCCCCTGCTTTTGGTGAAGATGACTACCGTTTAGGTCGGGAGCATAACCTCCCTGTGCTTCAGCCTGTTGATATCGAAGGGAAATTTACCGCCGAGATTTCTCCCTGGGCGGGGCGGTTTGTAAAAGACGCCGACAACGATATTATTGACTATCTAAAGACCGAAGGACTCCTGTTTAGCAAGGAACGGATTACCCACTCCTACCCTTACTGCTGGCGGTGCGATACCCCTCTGCTCTATTATGCTCGTAAGTCATGGTATATTGAGGTCACTAAATACAAAGACAAGTTAATTGCGAATAACGCCAAAATTAAATGGTATCCGGAGCATGTGGGCAAAGGGCGGTTTGGGAATTGGCTGGAGAACGTAATCGACTGGTCCCTCTCCCGTGATCGTTATTGGGGAACGCCACTTAATATTTGGAAGTGTGAAACTTGCGGCCGGTTGACTGCGGTCGGTTCTCGCCAGGAATTGGCCGAGCGGGCCATAGAGACGGTTGATCCCGAGACCATCGAACTACATCGTCCTTATATCGATCAGGTGCATATGCGCTGTGCGTGCGGAGGCAGGATGAGTAGGACTCCTGAGGTAATCGACTGTTGGTTTGATTCCGGTTCCATGCCCTATGCGCAGTGGCATTATCCCTTTGAGCATAAAGAAGATTTTGAGACGCTTTTCCCTGCTGATTTTATTTGTGAAGGTATTGACCAGACCAGGGGATGGTTTTATTCTCTTCTTTCGATCTCGGCTTTTCTTTTTGACCAACCGGCTTACAAAAGTGTACTCGTCAATGACCTCGTCCTTGATAAAAACGGGCAAAAAATGTCTAAATCACGGGGGAATGCGGTTGAACCCTGGCAGGTGATTGAAAAATACGGCGCTGACGCGACCCGTTGGTATTTACTGGCGGTCTCTCCCCCCTGGACCCCAACCCGCTTTGACGAGGATGGGCTCAAAGAGGTTTTCTCTAAATTTTTTGGCACGATCCTAAATGTCTATTCTTTCTTCACGCTCTACGCGAATATTGACGGAGCGGATCCGGAAGTTTATGAACTACCTGTCTCAGAGAGAGAAGAGATTGATCGCTGGATCATCTCCCGGTTAAACTCGATCACCAAACAGATCCGGAAGGAGATGGAGGCTTATGACTTAACCAAGGCGGTGCGGGCGATTCAAAACTTCGTGGTTGATGACGTCTCCAACTGGTATGTGCGGCGGACTAGGGAACGGTTCTGGGCGCCGGAGATGGATACCAATAAGCAAGCGGTCTATAGAACATTGTGGGAAGTATTAGTAACTGTTGCTAAGCTGATGTCTCCCTTCGCTCCTTTTTTAGCGGAAGATATCTACCAGAATCTGGTGCGGGGTGAGAGGAAAAAGGCTTCGGTTCATCTTGAGTTCTATCCACGAGCAGATGAAAATTTGATTAATCAGGATTTAGAGGAACACATGGGTTTAGTGATTGAACTAGTCTCTTTAGGCCGGGCGGCGCGGAATAAGGTGCAGATCAAAGTTCGCCAACCATTGGCTTCCATACGGATTGACCAGAAAAACCAGGAGATGTTAAAACCTATGGAAGAACTGGTGAAAGAGGAACTCAATGTTAAATCCCTGCTTTATGTAGCTGATCCGGACGAGTATGTCGCCTATACTATTAAACCGAACTTTCCGGTGCTGGGACCAAAGTATGGGAAGTTAATGAAAGGAATCGGCCGGGCGCTGGCGCAGGGTAAGGCGGCGACCTTGGTAAAAACCTTAAGACAAGAGCAGAAAATAAGCTTGACGGTTGACGGTACCCTTATCGAGCTGACAGAGGAAGATCTCGAGATCAGAACCGGGGAAAAGCCTGGTTTTGCAGTGGAGTTTGATCGTGATCATTATGTAATCCTTGGCACTAACCTCACTCCCGACTTAATTCAGGAAGGATTAGCCAGGGAGATTGTATCTAAGGTCCAGAATATGCGGAAGAATGCCAGGTTTGAATTAACGGATCGGATTAAAATCTCTTACAGCGCCGGCGCTGAAGTTAGCACAGCCATCAATGCCTTTCAAGATTATATTCTGGATGAAACCTTGGCGGTTTCGATTGACCAACAAGAACCGGGAGATAACTTTGAAGAATGGGAGATTAATGGTTATCCCACCAGGTTAAAAGTAGAAAAAATCTAAAAGAGGATTATTGTCACTAATAAGGAAGGGTCTCACTACGAGGGAGATCCTTTTTTATATTAAAAACGTTGTTTTATAGAAGCCGGGCTTTTTGCGTTGTCTTTTG
>DHOO01000093.1:46809-47313 GCA_002409975.1 Firmicutes bacterium UBA5388 | reverse complement strand
AGGATACAACGCAAAAAGCTTAAGCTGGGAACTATTTACTTTTTTAGCAAGGGGAGCATATAATAATTCTTATTATTGAAATGTTTTAATATTAAGACGATCGTTTATTAGGAGGAGAGCTATGCGCATTGTGGTAGTTGGGGCCGGAAGGGTCGGTTATAATATCTCTCAAGCGCTTTCCGGAGAAGATCATGATGTAATTCTTATTGACAAAGATCCGCAGGTACTTAAAGCGGCTGCTAATAAATTGGACGTGATGACAGTAATGGGTAACGGCGCCAGCGCTCGTACCTTGGAAGAAGTAGATATTAAATCCGTCGATATTATGGTGGCTGTTACGGAAAATGACGAATTAAACATGATCGCTTGTATGACGGCCAAACAATGTGGTGTTCCGATGACCGTGGCCCGGATTAGAAACTCTGATTACACGTCGTCCCATCCCTACTTATTGTCTTATTCTAGTTATGGCATAGACTTGATTATTAACCCGGAACACCTGGC
>DHOO01000093.1:0-46392 GCA_002409975.1 Firmicutes bacterium UBA5388 | reverse complement strand
AGAATTATTATTGCCGGGGGCGGATTAATCACTCGGTATTTGCTAAGACTCTTACGGCAGAAGAAGAACAGCCTGGAAATAAAGATTATTGAACCCCAAAATGAACTCTGTAAGACACTGGCCGGCGAAGTAGAAGGATGTAGTATTATTTGCGCCGATCCGACAAAAAGAGATGTTTTGGAAGAAGAAAATTTGGGCGCAGGGGATATCTTCATTTCCTTGCTGGGTTCAGAGAATTTAAACTTGGTAGCCAGTCTGCTCGCTCGTAAATTGGGGGTCGAGGAGATTATCTGCGAGCTCGGAAGGGAAGATTACATTCCTTTAGGAGATACGATTGGGGTGACCGCCACTATTACCCCCCGGCTATTAACGACCAATACTGTTTTAAAACTGGTTCGTAAAAGTAATATCCTTAATATTAACCTGTTACAATCCGGGGATGCTGAAATCATCGAATTACTCCCGGAAGAGAATTCCCTGGTTACTAAGGGAAATTTGCGGGATCTAAATATTTCGCCCGGGATCGTGATTGGGGCGGTTATTCATGATGATAAAATTATTGTGCCCCGGGGTGATACCATCATTAACCCCTATGATCATGTCATCATATTTGCCCTAAAAAGCGCTATTCCAGAGGTGGAAAAGTTATTTGACACCAAATAGAGGTGAGGGATATGAATGCGTCTGCGACTGGTCTTTCATACTATCGGTAAAATCCTGCTTTTATTAGCCTTTATCATGTTTATCCCGTTACAGGTAGCGATCTTTAACCGGGGGACTGACGTGTTTGCCTTTGGACGGTCAATCGCCCTTACTTTGTTGGTGGGAGCTTTGCTCAGTCTCATCAAACCTGAAGGGGAGTTTCGGCGCAGAGAGGGATTCGCTGTTGTAGGGCTGGGCTGGATCCTCTTAACTGCTTGCGGAGCTTTACCTTACTACCTGTCGGGAACTACTCCAACCTATACCGATGCCTTTTTTGAGACGATGTCAGGGTTTACTACTACCGGAGCAACAATTTTACCGGAGATCGAAAGTGTGGCTCGGGGGATTTTGTTATGGCGAAGTCTAACGCACTGGCTGGGAGGGATGGGAATTATCGTCCTTTCCCTGGCGGTCTTCTCGTTTCTCCGCCAAGGCGCCTCTCTTTTTCAAGCGGAAGTCCCAGGTCCGTTCCCGGATAAGATTGTGCCGCGCTTAAAAAAAACAGCGGCTACGCTTTGGCTCATCTATATTGCTTTTACTTTGACGGAAGTTATAGCCCTTAGCTGGGCAGGAATGTCACTGTATGAGAGTGTGATTCATACCTTTGGCACGATGGCGACTGGCGGCTTTTCCTCCAGAAACCTTAGTGTTGAATCTTTTCATAGTGTGCTCATTGAAGGAATTATCATCACCTTTATGTTTTTGGCAGGGATCAATTTTTCCCTTTATTACCGGGCGCTCAAGAAAAAAAGTTTAAAACCATTAATTACTAACGATGAAACCAGGGTTTATACTGGGATTATCTTATTAGCGACGCTCCTGATCACCATCTCATTGGTTACGAAGATGGATTTACCTCTGGGGGAATCGCTCCGGCGGGCAGGGTTCCAAGTAGTCTCAATTATTACGACCACGGGATTTTCCAGTGATAACTTTGACACTTGGCCTGTTTTTGCCCGCGGCATTCTTTTTACCTTAATGTTTTTTGGCGGATGTACCGGGTCGACTGGAGGAGCGATTAAAATTGCCAGGATTGTTGTGCTTGTCAAGTATGCCCGTCGACAGGTGCAAAGGGCCATTAACCCTCGGTTAATTATTCAAACCAAACTGGATAGCGCTCCGCTTCCCGATGAGGTGATCCACGAAATCTCAGCGTTTTTCTTTATGTATATTGCCCTCTTTACCTTTGGGGCCTTATTTCTCATGGCTACTGGTGAGGAGCTGGTGACCTCGTTGACAGCGGCAGCTTCTACGATTGGTAATATTGGGCCGGGTTTTGTCGGAGTCGGACCTTTAAAAAATTATTCCGGTCTCCATATAGCCGCCAAATGGGTTCTGAGCTTTTTAATGCTGGCGGGGAGGCTGGAGATCCTTCCGATTTTCGCCTTATTTTCCCCTCGCTTTTGGCGAAAATAAAGATGGTAGGAAAGAGAGGATGAGAAATGAGTAGAGAATACGATGTTATTATCGTTGGTGGAGGTCCGGCGGGGATCTTTGCCGCGCTTGAACTGGTAGAGCGTACCGGGAAAATTCTGATCATTGAGAAAGGTAAGAACCTGGCGGAACGGTTTTGCCCCTCCAAAAATAAGCACATTCCCTGTATAAAATGTAAGCCTTGTTCCATTGTTTGTGGTTGGGGTGGCGCCGGAGCGTTTAGCGATGGCAAACTCACGCTCTCCCCTGAAGTTGGTGGCTTTTTGGATGAATACATCTCTAAAGACCGGCTTCATAAAAGAATTAGATATGTGGATGATCTCTATCTGCGTTTCGGAGCGCCGGAGAAAGTCTATGGTGATGATGAGGAGACCATCACCGGGATTGAAAAAAAGGCGATCTTAGCCGATCTACGGTTAATTCCTTCCCGGATCCGGCATTTGGGTTCCGGCCGGACCTTAGAGATCCTGGAGGCGATGAAAGAGCATCTGGAGAGAAAAGGGGTAGAGGTTTCCATAGGTTCGGCTTGTGAAGAGCTCTTGGTGAAAAATGGCGAAGCGGTGGGCGTGCGTCTGAGCGGAGGAGAAGTCTTTACCGGGAAATATATAATTGTCGGACCCGGACGCGAAGGCTCCGAATGGATGGTGGCAGAAGGGAAAAGACTGGGACTTAAAACCACCGTTAACCCGGTGGATATTGGCGTCCGGGTTGAACTCCCGGCAGAGGTAATGGAACCTTTGACCGCTGTGGTTTATGAAAGCAAATTTATCTATTATTCTCGTTCGTTTGAGGATCGGGTGCGGACTTTTTGCATGTGTCCCCATGGTGAGGTGGTCGTGGAGAATAACGATGGCTTAATTACTGTCAATGGGCATAGTCATGCCCATAAAAAAACGGGTAACACTAATTTTGCTCTCCTCGTGAGCAAGAATTTTACGGAACCCTTTAAGGAACCCATTACCTATGGTCGGTACGTCGCCGGCTTGGCTAATCTGCTAGGCGGTGGAGTAATTGTGCAACGGCTGGGGGATCTGCAAGCCGGCCGCCGCTCAAACCCGGAACGTCTTAAGAAGGGGTTGGTGGTTCCTACCTTGAAGGAAGCCACCCCGGGGGATTTAAGTCTTGTTCTTCCTTACCGCCATCTCTTAGCCATTATGGAGATGCTAGAAGCGATGGAAGTGATCGCTCCCGGAGTCAATTCCCGTAACACCCTCCTTTATGGAGTGGAGGTAAAGTTCTACTCTTCCCGTCTTAATCTCAGCAGTTGTCTGGAGACGGAGATCCCCCGCCTTTTTGCCGTGGGGGATGGTGCCGGGGTAACCAGAGGGTTGATGCAAGCTTCGATCTCAGGGGTAATCGTTGGGAATGAGATCAAGAAGAGGCTCAACTCGTAGTCGTGGTCTACAATTAATGAGTGATGAACGAGCTTCGAGATTATTTTCTGGATTGAGCCAAGGCAAGCTTAAGGTAATTATACTATTCCCTCAAAAGATATAAAAATGGATGCCACCGCCATAGATGATGGACGGGCCGGGGGGCCCCCCGGGGGCGCCAACAGTCGAAAAACCAACCTCTAAGTTATACTTTAAATTTGTAATAAAATCACTGGTTGTGAACTCCAAACCAAGCCCGCTGATTACTCCCGGGGAAGAGATTAGTTCCCAGGAGTCGGTGAAAAAAGAAAAGTATCCGAGCATTCCATAGCCGTAAAGATTATGGGTGGGACGGAGCATAAAGCGGTAGATGTATTTACCACCATAAACCAAAGCATAGTCAGTATAAACAAACATACCTTGCAGCGCCGAGTTTTTATTAAGATTGATGATTCCACTATAACCAAACTCCGGATAGACACATTGTAAGCCGCCACCTAAACGCAGTAAATAGGAGTCCCCTTCCCCGGCGGTTACTGGCGTCGGGAACAAAAGAAGAAAGGTGAGACTAAATAGGCAGATTAGAAGGGAAAGGTTTCGGTTTCCCAGTAAGGCCAGTCTCATCAGCAGCCCCCGTTCCTTGAATGAGAATTAACATTGTCACCCCAAAGTGATTCCATAGCAAATCTCCAGCAAAATTTATTCCAGTATTTTTAGGCTTATTATAAGATGAAATAATGATTAAAAGAGTTTTTCCAGTAGAATCAAAATTCTATACTTAACAAGAAAAACCTTCAAAGAGGGGCGACATTTTCTCAGAAAGATCTTAAGGTGACATTATCATAGAATAACTACAAATCCAAATATTTGACCTTGACAAAAATAGAAGAATAGGGTATGTTATCCTTAATAATTGTTGGACGTCCAACAATATGTTTGATTTGAAACGATGGTGATACTTATGAAAGACGAGATGTTTAAAAAATCAGCGAATTTGAGTGAGCAGATTAGTCAATATATCAAAGAAAAAATTGTGCAGAATATTTACCGCCCCGGGGAAAAACTGCCTTCGGAGGCAGAGTTTTCTCGAACTCTTGGTGTTAGTAGAAACTCGGTCCGGGAAGCTTTAGGGCTACTGGAAAGCGTAGGACTAATTGTTAAACGACAAGGAGTCGGAACCTTTGTCACTGCGAATAAGCCTCTTATTAAAGGGGGAATAGAGCATTTAACCGGAATTAAGCAGTTTATTGCTGACAATGGTTACAATTCTCGCAGTAAACTTCTTTATTACCGACGGGAACGTGTATCGCTGGAAATCGCGGAGAAATTAGGTCTTAAAACGAACAATGAGATTTTGGCGATGGAATCTCTGAAGATAGCAAACGATTATCCTGTAACACTTTGCATCGATATTATTCCATATAACTTATTAAATGAGCCTGTTAAGCCGGAGCTTCTTCATGACTCTGTTTTTGAAGGATTAAAGCTTTATCATGGAATTGATATCCGTTCTGCAGAATGCGAGATCCTGTCGGCTATTGTTGATCCTCTCTTAGCAGAGAAAATGTCCATTACGCCGGATAATCCGGTCCTTTTATTAAAACAAATACATTATGATTCACTTAATCGCAAGGTTCTCTATTCGAAGAGTTATTTTCCTAGCGACAGGTTTACATTTAAATTGGTGCGATATCAATTATAAATAAAAAAAGGAGTGTTGTAGAATGAAACGCAGATTTATTCCCTTGTTAATCCTGGTGTTACTGTTTTCGGTTACAGTTTCTTGGGCGGCGCCCAAAAAATTGGAGATTGTCTGGATGGGATGGCCAAAAGCGAAAGTTATGGAATTGATCGCTGATTTTGAAAAAGAGAACCCCAATATCAAGATTGACATCCAGCTAATTCCTTTTAGCCAACTTTTCCAAACATTAGAAGTTAGATTGCTTTCTGGTGGAAAGCCCGACGTATATATTGTCGATGGGCCCTTAACTCCGTCTTATGCCGCCAGAGGCTATCTTCTTCCCTTGGATGAGTACTTTTCAGCAGATGAACTTGGAGCGTTTTTTGATGCATCTTTAGTAACAGCCCGATATAATAATAAACTCTATTCGATACCTTATGCTACATCGTCGGCAGGACTGTTTTACAATCGTGACATATTTAAAGAATATGGTGTCGCTTGTCCTTCTAAGAAGGCGGATGAAAGGTTAACTTGGGAGGAAGTTGCTAAAATAGCCCAACAATTAACTATCGACGAAAATCAAGATGGCCAGATTGATATCTGGGGCCTGGTTATTGAGCAGGTTGACCGACCATATCAACTCCTGCCGCTTGCCCAATCGAACGGTGCAAAAGCCATTAGCGCCGATGGATTGCGAACAGATGGCTACATAACCTCGCCCGAGTTCATTGAAGCCGCAACTTTCTATTGGCGCCTCTTCAACGATTGGAAGGTCAGTCCCCAGGGCTTAAACGATTCAGCCAAATCACGGGAATATTTTGGTAATGGTAAGGCTGCTATGATGCTGGGCTGTGAATGGAATCTATCGCGGCTTGAGACATTTAATAATCTAAACTTTGATCTTTCTCCTCACCCCTATTTTGGGAAAGGCCAAGTAGTGACTCCAACCGGCAGTTGGCATGTGGGGGTTAACTCACGTACCGAATGTAAAGAAGAAGCAATTAAATTTCTTAAGTATATCACTGGTCAAAAAGCGGCTATTAAATGGCATAAGTTATTTGGACATGCTCCGGCGCGAACAGATGTCTATGAGGCGCTTCCTGAAGTTTTTGATACTCCTATGTGGCAGATATTTCGCAATGAACTTCAGAATACGGCTGTATCCCGGCCCGTTACTCCCGGATATCTTGAGTATGAGCTTATCTTAAGAGAATCCTTTAATTCGATTCATTTTGGCGCCGATCCAAAAACCACTTTAAAAAAAGCTGCTACCAGAATTGATCGAGAAATGCGGAAGTACAAATAGAACATTAACTTTTATCGTATTACTTGCTAATTAATTATTACGGAGGGGCTATGCCCCTCCGACTAACGGGAGATGAAAAGATGTTCAGAGAAACCAAATCCGGATTGGCATTTGTTTTACCCGCATTTGCTCTTTTACTAACATTTAAGCTATGGCCGATAGGGGTTTCAATTGTAGAAAGCCTCATGCATACAGGAATTACTGGCACACGTACTTTTGTGGGTTTGGAAAATTATGCTTATTTATTCAAGGCGGATCCGGTGTTTTGGAGTTCCTTTAAAATTACTTTAGTTTATTCCCTAATTATTAATCCTCTAATTGTCTTGATTGCTTTAGGATTGGCCTTGCTCCTTAATACAGGAATGAAATTTGTTAAATTTTTTCGTACACTGTATTTTCTCCCATCCGCTATATCTTATGCAGTCGTCGCTGTCATTTGGGGGGTAATCTTTGATCCATACTATGGATTAGCAAATAGTTTTCTACGTTTTTTCAATTTGAAACCTCAACCATATTTTAGTTCTCCGAATCAAGCATTGCTGTGTATCGTGTTTTTGGTCCTTTGGCGCAGTGTAGGATATTGGATGATGTTTTATCTTGCCGGGTTACAAGGAATATCTGAAGAGATATATGAGGCTGCAAGCATTGATGGAGCGGGACGCATGCAAAAACTGTGGCGCATAACCATACCATTACTTAAACGAACTACTGCTTTTATACTTATTTCTAATACTGCTTTCAATTTTCTAACTTTTGCTCCGGTATATATTCTTACCAACGGCGGCCCGCAGGGGTCAACTAATTTGTTAATGTATGAATCATTTAAAAGCGCCTTTGTGAATTTAGATATGGGTAGAGCATCGGCTATTTCTACTATCCTTCTCTTGATTATTTTTCTCATTTCAATGATTGAGTTGAAACTGACCAAAACGAGTTTTGAATACTAAATGTGGCGAAAAGGGTGAAGGAATGATATGAACAAGAAAACCAAATTATCTATTGTTCTATTTATAATCCTTATGGTAATAGGGCTTCTGTATATAATTCCCCTTATGTGGATATTAGCGTCATCGCTTCGACCCGCTGGCTCACTTTATGAATATGCCAACCCACTGACGCTTCGCACCTTCTTTCCGGAAAAGCTAACACTGGAAAATTTCATTCACATTTTTACTGAAGAGCAGTTTGGGGTGGCTTTGGGTAACAGTCTTTTGGTAGCGTTTGCTGCCATCTTGCTGGGCGTAGTGGTAAATTCTATGGCTGGATTTAGTTTGGCTAAGTTTGAATTCCCCGGTAATAAATTGATTTTCGGATTAATTCTGATAACATTCATGGTGCCTTTTGAATCGATAGTTATTCCCTTATTTCTTCAAGTGCGACGTATGGGATTTATTAATACTTATGCCGCCCTGATTTTACCGGCGGTTGGAAATGGGCTTGGTATTTTTATGTTCAAACAATTTTTCGAGGAAATTCCTAACGAATTACTGGAAGCTGCCCGCGTGGAAGGAGCTTCCTGGTTTAAAATTTTTTGTCAGCTTGTCATTCCCTTGAGCCTTCCGGCAGTTGTCACAGTTATTGTCATGATGTTTCTTTTTCAATGGAATGCTCTCTTCTGGCCGCTGGTGGCTACCCATTCCAGCAAATATGAAGTAGTACAGGTAGCCATAGCAGCTCACCGGATGACTGAAGAAACTCATTGGGCTTCTCTGTTCAGTTCAGCAATTGCAGGAAGTCTTCCGCCCATGCTTTTATTCTTTGCTCTCCAAAAATACTACGTTCAAGGCATAACACGCACTGGCATCAAATAATTCATTTGAGAGGGGCCAAAAATGATGATGGACAAAAGACATTGCGGTAAAAGCCACTTACAGCTTAAAGTGAATTCGTTGCCTGAGACTGTTCTACTACCCGGAGATCCAGCTCGGGTATTGGAAATCGCGTCATACTGGGATAATGCTAAAGAAATTGGTGAGAATCGGGAGTTTAAAACCATGGTTGGCCGGTATAAGGGGATGGAAATTGCAGCCTGTTCCACTGGGATTGGCGGAGCATCAACCGAAATTGCTGTTGCTGAACTTTTTCAACTTGGCGCTCGCCGGTTAATCCGCGTTGGCACTGCCGGTGGTATCAGTCCAAAGGTTAAACCTGGAGATCTGGTGGTGCTTAGTGGATGCGTCCGCTATTCCGGAGCAGCGGATGCTTACATACCCCTAAATTATCCTGCGATAGCGAATTATAAAACAGTGATGGCTCTGATTGGGGCTTGTCAAGAGTTAGACTGTTGTTACCATGAAGGTCTCGGTCTCAGCCTGGATAGTTTTTATGCATCTAAAACCCACCTTATACAGGGAAAATCTTTACCTAGTCGTATTGAGCCACTTTTGAATGAATGGGTAAAAGCCGGTGTGCTTCAATTGGATATGGAGACCGCTACCCTCTTTATCCTCGCCTCATTATTGGGAATAGAAGCAGGCGCTATATGTACTGCTGGCTCTAACTTATTCTTTGATTATCCAACGACAACCATCTCCAATGGCGCAGCGATTAGTGCTGCCTTATTAGCCGCGTTAAAGCTGGCCAGCGCATAAGAACAGGTAGCCATTATCGAAACGTTTTTAGAAGGAGTAAAAGCAATGAACAAAAATACGTTAACAGGGAAAAAAGCACTTATCTTTGGAGGAGCGGGGCGTATTGGTAGCGCCACAGGTAAATATTTTTTGGAACATGGAGCTGAAGTATTGCTCGCCGATCGAGACAACTTAACTTTAAGTAATGTTAAAAATAACTATCCTTCATATGTTTTACCACGCTGTTTCACCGCAACGCTTGACACGCAAAGCGAGCAGCTTGAAACCGAATTAAAGGTAGCAATAAGTAATACCATCAAAGAGGTAGATGTATTAATAAACTGCATGGGCTATATTTACCGGGCTCCCTTTCTTGAACACTCAATGGACGAGCTTGATATCCTATGGAATGCAAATGTAAAGACTATCTTCCGAGTCTGTCAGTTAATTAGTAAATTAATGATGGAAAGAGAAAAAGGTAAAATAATCAACTTTTCGTCGGTGGGAGGAACACGTCCGGAACAAAACCATTCCGGCTATTGCGCTGTTAAGTCCGCACTGATT
Source organism: Firmicutes bacterium UBA5388 (assembly GCA_002409975.1). Classification (GTDB taxonomy): domain Bacteria; phylum Bacillota; class UBA4882; order UBA10575; family UBA10575; genus UBA5388. The sequence goes on along the minus strand of DHOO01000093.1, from coordinate 36,762 downwards.
GCCTTCTCTAAAGTAATGGCTGTGGAGCTTGCTCCTTACAATATACAAGTAAATGTGGTAGGCCCGGGGCCGACCGAAACAACCCCTTTTACCTCCGATTATTATTTTAAGCACCCTCAGATTTTAAAAGCATTGGAAGAAAAGACTCCAATGGGGAGGATTGGACATCCAGAAGATCATCTCGGCTTGTTACTCTTTCTCGCTTCAGACCAATCTAATTGGGTTACCGGGCAAGTGATTCTCTCTGATGGAGGCTTAAGTTTGGTGTGAAAATTTGGAAACAGACGATTATTATTTTTGCCGGATTTTTCTGCATTGCCCTGGGTCTTGCCCTTATGATGCGTAGTGGTTTAGGGATGGGTCCCTGGGGAGCGCTTGAAATTGCGATTGCTGCCCATACTGGACTCAGTGTTGGCCAGGTTGTCCAAATCACCAGTCTGACTTTAACTCTATTTGCCTGGTTATCTAATGTCACTCCAACGCTTACCACTTTCCTACACATGATTTTCGTTGGATTGTTCATGGACAAGATATTATTATTTATTCCGGAGGCGGTTGATTTTTTTCCTTCGGCACTTTTTTTTCTTCTTGGGCTTTTCTGTTTTACATTCGGTTCTGCACAGTACTTATGTATAAATAAAGGCGCCGGTCCACGTGACGGCATTATGATTGGTTTAGCCCAAAAAACTCATATTAGTATAAGAAAAGCCAGAATGAGCGTTGAGATCGTGGTCCTCTTAATCGCAGCCGCCTTACGCGGGCCGATCGGTATTGGTACAATTATCTTTGCCGTCCTGGTGGGCCCATTGATACAATTCTTTATGCGGTTGATTAAATTGCTGTAGCTTTATGAGTTCCATTATATAACATTGCTTTAAACAAACAATGGAGGTAAAGCTTGCTATAATTATAATGGTTGGAAAAGACAGAAAGAGCAGAAAGGAAGGATGGGGGTCCATTACACCAGACGGCGGCGCCTCTTGCGCCTCAAGGTATAAAGTGCTATAATCGTTACGATTAAGAATAGTACCCGAAGAAGGCTTCGGGTAAATTTTTTCACTACAGAGGAGGAGCGCCGTGGACCAGAGTCGGATTAGAAATTTTTGTATTATTGCCCATATTGACCATGGTAAATCCACCCTGGCCGACCGGTTGTTAGAATTTACGGGAGCTGTTACCCAACGAGAGATGACCGAACAGTTACTGGATTCTATGGATTTAGAGAGAGAAAGAGGAATTACGATTAAGGCGCGCTCAGTTCGCCTTAACTACCAGGCGCTGGACGGCGCCGACTATATTCTCAATCTGATTGATACCCCAGGCCATGTGGACTTCACTTATGAAGTATCTCGTTCGTTAGCCGCTTGCGAAGGCGCGATCTTGGTCGTAGATGCGACGCAAGGGATCGAAGCCCAGACCATCGCCAATCTTTATTTGGCATTTGAACACGATTTAGAGATTATTCCAGTAATCAATAAAGTGGATCTTCCCAGCGCTGACCCGGAGCGCATCCTTAAACAAGTGGAAGAGATCTTTGGCTTTGACGCTAAAGAGGCGATTTTAGCCAGCGCCAAAACCGGTTTGGGCACTAGAGAAATCTTAGAAGCTATCATTCATCGGATTCCGGCGCCTAAAGGCGAACAGGACCAGCCGACCCAAGCTTTAATCTTTGATTCGCAGTATGATTCCTATAAAGGAGTGATCTCCTATATCCGCCTCTTTAATGGAGAGATCACGGTAGGTGATAACATTAAAATGATGGCAACAGATAAAGAGTTTGAAGTCACCGAACTTGGCATCTTCCGGCCGGACATGTCCCCCGTCGCGAGTTTGCATTGCGGCGAGGTCGGATTTTTAGTCGCTAACATTAAAAATGTCCAAGACACGCAGGTGGGGGATACCATTACCCTGGTGGCCAATCCGGCGGAAAACCCTCTTCCCGGATATCGACCGGCTAAACCGATGGTTTATTGCGGCTTATACCCGATTGATAATGTGGATTATGGAGACCTGCGCGATGCTTTAGAAAGGCTGAAATTAAATGACGCCGCTTTGCTTTTCGAGCCGGAGACTTCCAATGCTCTAGGATTTGGCTTTCGTTGCGGCTTTCTGGGATTATTGCATATGGAGATTATCCAGGAACGGCTAGAACGGGAGTACAACTTGAACCTGATTGCCACCGCGCCCAGCGTAGTCTATAAAGTTTATCGGACCAACGGCGAAGTAAATGAAGTTCGGAACCCGGCAGACCTTCCGGATTCAGGGGTGGTTGACTATTTAGAAGAACCATATGTCAAAGCCAGTATCATCTTGCCCAATGATTTTGTCGGTCCCATTATGGAGCTTTGTCAGGATAAACGGGGAAATTATAAGTCGATGGAATACTTGACTACTGATCGGGTGATGCTCCTTTATGAGCTGCCTTTGGCCGAGATTCTGATTGATTTTTATGACAAATTAAAGTCGCGCTCCAAAGGATATGCTTCTTTGGATTATGAGTATTTAGGATACCAAAAATCAGACTTGGTGAAGATGGATATCCTTTTAAACTTAAAACCAGTCGATGCGCTCTCGGCGATTGTGCACAAGGACAAAGCCTACCAGTTAGGAAGGCAACTTGCGGAGAAATTGCGGAAAATTATCCCGCGGCAACTTTTTGAAGTGCCGATTCAGGCTGTGGTTAATAATAAAGTCGTTGCCCGTGAGACCGTCAAGGCTCTACGCAAAGATGTTCTCGCCAAATGTTACGGGGGGGATATCTCCCGTAAGAGGAAGCTGCTGGAGAAACAGAAAGAAGGAAAAAGACGCATGAAACAGCTGGGGACAGTGGAAGTTCCCCAGGAAGCATTTTTGGCAGTGCTCAAAATGGAGGATAACTAGGTTTATTTTTTCTTATCCCCGATGATATATCCACCCTTGGTGCTTCGGGCGTCCAAGATGGTGAAAAAGGACTCGGGATCAACCTGGTCAATAATGGCCGTGAAGCGGGGTAAATTTTTCCGGCGGAGGATGATATTAAGGAGGGAGCGCGAACCGTTACGGCCTTTCCCTTCCAAGATCGTAACGCCGAAGTTTTCAGCCCGTAAGGCCATGACTAACTCTTGGAAATGGTTTTTCGGGATTACTTGGACGAGAGCGTAGCCGATGGCCAGTTTTTCCTCAAGGAAGCCCCCGACAATTGTTCCGCAGGAAAAGCCCAGGGCATAAATGAGAATTTTAAGGGGGCTATCCAACTGTTGCACGACTTGACTCAGGGCTGTAATATAAATGCTGACTTCAAAAAAACCCAGAAAAGCAGCGAGGAGGCGTTTTCCCCTGGTCAGCATTAAAACACGGATGGTGCTAAGACTGACATCCATGATTCGCGCAATAAAGATAAATAATAAGCTAGAAACCATAAAAATATCTCCTTATCTTTTCCTTAATGCTTTTTGTGATCTAATCCTAAAATATCATATAAAAGCAGATAAGGCAAACTGTTCAGGTTGAAAATTTTGGAACAAATACTAGGGCTGGAGTGAGGACGATTAAACCATTAGCCCTCTATATCCATATCCCGTTTTGTCAGCGGAAATGTTTATACTGTGATTTCATCTCCTTTCCCGGAGGCCGGGAGCGCTTTCCCGCTTATCTGCAGGCGCTTGGGCTTGAACTGGGGCAACGCTTAAAGGCAGAGTTAGAAATTGCTTCTATTTATATCGGTGGTGGGACCCCAACAGTTCTTCCTACTGAAGCGCTAACCGAACTGTTGAAGAAGATTAAAGCCGCAGCGCAAGTGCTGCCGAACGCTGAAATTACCATCGAAGCTAACCCCGGAAGTGTAACAAAAGAGCAACTGGCTCTTCTGTTCCAAGCCGGTGTCAACCGTCTCAGCCTCGGCGCCCAATCAGGGAAGGATCGCTTCCTGAAAAAGCTCGGTCGGGGCCATACTACCCGGCAAGTGGAGACTACCTTCGCAACCGCCAGAAAAGTCGGCTTTTCTAATATTAACCTCGATCTCATCTTTGGTTTGCCGGAGGAGACGATTGTTGACTGGACCGAGACCTTAAAATGGGCCACCGCACTCGGACCGGAACATCTTTCCTGCTACGGTCTGCAAGTTGAAGAAGGCACTCCTTTAGCTAAGATGTTAAACGAAGGAAGAATTTCTTTACCCAGTGAGGACGAAGTTAGCGCCATGTTTCTACTGAACGCGGAGTTACTTCCAAGCGTTGGTTATCGGCATTATGAGATCTCTAATTTTGCGAAGATTCCAAGTAAGAGTAATGACCGATTCTCGGACTATCGTTGTCGGCATAACCTATTTTACTGGCAATACGCGGATTATCTCGGCCTTGGTCTAGCTGCCTATTCGAGTGTCGCCGGAAGACGGTGGGGCAACCTTTCCGATTTAAACCTCTACCTTAACGCTTTACGCAGTGGAAAACTACCGGTAGCTGTAGAGGAGATGATCTCTCCGGCAAAGGGAATGGCCGAGATGATCATGCTGGGCTTAAGATTAATAGACGGTCCGGATCCGACGGTCTTTAAAGCAAGATGGGGAGTCTCTCTTGATGAGGTTCTGGGTTCCAGAGTGGAACCATTGCTCACCGGAGGCTTTCTTCTTAAAAAACAAGGAACTTATTGCTTAACTCCCCGGGGGATGTTAGTCAGTAATCAAGTCTTAACTGAACTTTTAAACCCGCTATTATAAAGAAAACAGAGATGTTTGCTTACCATTTACTTTTTCTACATCACTTTTCTCTTGACAAAGCTGGAGTAGGGTGATATTTTTTTAATAGGTAATTAGCACTCGCCATCAGGGAGTGCTAACAAACAACACCAAGGCGTAGGAAAGAACTTATGGAAAGAGGCAGACGGCAAAATATTCATATAGAAGGTGAACAGCGATGAGCGGTAAGGAGCTGGATCCCAGAAAGGAGTTAATCCTTAAGGTGGTCACAGATGATTATATTGAATCTGCTGAACCAGTCGGGTCAAGAACTATTGCTCGCAAATATAACTTAGGTCTTAGCCCAGCGACGATCCGCAATGAAATGGCTGACCTAGAGGAGATTGGGTATCTGAAGCAACCCCATGTCTCTGCCGGTCGCATCCCGTCTCAGCAAGGCTATAGGTATTATGTGGACAGCTTGATGAAACAGCAAAAGCTGGCAGAGGAAGAGTTAAGGATCATTAAATCCTATATTGAGAGCAAATCAAAGGAACTTGACGCTTTGCTGCAACAGACCGTGAAGATGCTTGCTCAGATTACCAGATACCCTTCGCTTATGCTCGGACCTAAGCTCCAACCATCAGTCTTTAAACATGTACAGCTGGTCCCTTTGAATTCGTATAATATTTTAGTGCTGGTGGTGACTAATTTGGGGGTCATCGAGAATAAACTAATCACGATTGATGTTCCTGTCGAGCAAGGGGATCTGGACCGGATTTCTAATCTTCTCAATAAAAAACTGCGGGGTAAGACTTTCGGAAATCTAAAATCTTCAGTGCTGGCCGAATTGAAAGAAGAAATGGCCGCCCATGATGATTTTTTCCACAAAGCGATTTGCTTGCTTTTAAACACCCTTGAGACCAGAGATAAAGAACGAATCTATTTAGATGGGGTTATTAATATCTTAGAACACCCGGAGTTTAAAGAGATTGAAAAGTTCAAACCATTAATGGGCATGATGGAAGAGGAAGAAAGATTGTACAAAATGCTTACTGATTCCTCCTGCCGTCATGGTCTTCGGATTTCAATCGGGGAGGAAAACCAAGAAGAGGCCGCCCAGGAATGTAGTATTATTACAGCTACCTATAACATGAAGGGCAGGGCGGTGGGGACGATTGGTGTTCTTGGTCCGACCAGAATGGATTATTCCCATGTGGTAGCGGTGGTGGATTTTATTGCTCAATACCTCAGCGAGATTTTGTCAGAGAAAAAAATGTAAATGAGGGGTAACAATACTAATAGGCTGAGGCAGCGGAAGGATTCCTTGCCGAGGCCTTCTCCTTTTAATTTATACGGAGGTGGTTATGGGTTGGTGGAAAATAGTAAAGTAAGAGAAGAGGAAGAGATCAAACAGGAGCTTAACAAAGAAGAGACCATGGAAGGGCCAGAGGAAGAAGCTCAAACTAAGCTAGAAAATGATGAACAAAAGGTTGATACTCAATCCCTGCACGCTAAGAACGCAGAACTGGAGCAAGAGAAGGAAGAGTATCTCCAGAGTTATCTGCGCTTACGAGCGGATTTTGAAAATTATCGGCGGCGTTCCCGGGAAGAATTTCTTCAGGCCGCGCAGAATGGAAAAGAGGAGTTAGTCTTAGTTCTCCTCCCGGTACTGGATAATTTGGAACGAGCGCTCGGAACAACAGGGGAAATCGAGAAATGGCGCGAAGGCGTAGAAATGATCTTTCGTCAATTACAAGAAGTATTAGCCAATGAAGGACTTGCCCCTATTCCTGCTACAGGCGAAATGTTTAATCCACAGGTCCATGAAGCGGTGCTCCGAGAACCATCCTCTCAGCCGGAGAACACCATTTTGGAGGAGTTAAAAAAAGGTTACTTATTCAAAGAGAAAACGCTCCGGCCCAGCCTGGTAAAAGTAGCGGCTAATGATCCGGATTCAGTGTCCGCTCAGGAGAAAGAATAAGATTAACCGGCTCGAGGGATAGGTGTTATTCTTTGATCAATATTTGAAAATCTTTATTATAGTAGGAGGTAAAAGATAATGAGTAAAGTAATTGGGATTGATTTAGGAACTACAAACTCATGTGCGGCGGTGATGGAAGGTGGCGAAGCAGTTATTATCCCCAGCGCTGAAGGGGGGAGAACCATCCCCTCGGTAGTTGGTTTTTCCAAAAATGATGAGCGTTTAGTTGGTCAGTTGGCAAAAAGGCAAGCGGTGGCTAATCCCGACCGGACGATCGTCTCCATTAAGCGGCATATGGGCACTGATTATAAGGTTAACATCGACAGTAAAAATTATACTGCCCCGGAAATGTCCGCGATGATTTTAAGAAAACTAAAGACCGATGCCGAGGCTTATCTGGGCGAAAAGGTTGAGAAGGCGGTTATTACAGTACCTGCCTATTTTACTGACGCCCAGCGTCAAGCGACTAAAGATGCGGGCGCAATTGCCGGGCTGGAAGTTCTCCGGATCGTTAATGAACCGACTGCTGCCGCCTTAGCTTATGGCCTCGATAAGAGCGACGCCCATACGATCTTGGTCTTTGACTTTGGCGGAGGAACCTTTGATGTTTCCATTTTGGAACTGGGCGATGGTGTTTTTGAAGTGAAAGCCACCAGTGGTAATAACCGGCTGGGCGGCGATGATTTTGATGAACGCATCATCAAATGGATGGTTACTAACTTCCGTAATGAACACGGAGTCGATTTGGCTAAAGACCGGATGGCCATGCAAAGATTGAAAGAAGCGGCAGAAAAAGCGAAGATCGAACTCTCCGGAGTGGTCACCACCAATATTAACTTACCGTTTATTACAGCTGTAGACGGTCAGCCTGTACACTTAGATATGAATCTAACCAGAGCCAAATTTGAGGAATTAACCGCTGATTTAATTGAAGCGACCGCCGGACCAACGAAACGAGCTTTAGCTGATGCCGGTTTAGAGCTGGGACAGGTTGATAAAGTAATTCTGGTCGGGGGGTCGACTAGAATTCCGGCTATTCACGAGTTAGTGAAGAAGCTCACCGGAAAAGAGCCTTTTAAAGGCGTGAACCCTGATGAAGTGGTAGCCGTGGGCGCCGCGATTCAAGCCGGCGTCTTAACGGGTGAAGTAAAAGATATCGTCTTATTGGATGTCACCCCTCTTTCCCTGGGAATAGAAACCTTGGGCGGTATTTTTACCAGGATTATCGAGCGCAATACCACGATTCCGACTTCGAAGAAACAAATTTTCTCTACAGCAGCAGATAATCAGCCGGCCGTTGATATCCATGTGCTCCAAGGAGAGAGACAATTTGCCGCTGATAATGTCACCCTCGGACAATTCAAGTTGGATGGGATCCTGCCGGCGCCGCGCGGGGTACCTCAGATTGAAGTAGCCTTTGATATTGATGCTAACGGGATTGTCCATGTTTCCGCTAAAGATTTAGGCACCGGTAAAGAGCAAAAGGTGACTATTACCAGTTCCGGTGGGTTGAAAGAGGAGCAGATCGAGCGGATGATGAAAGAAGCGGAGTCGCACGCTGAGGAAGATAAAAAACGGAAAGAACAAGTGGAATTAAGGAATGAGGCGGACAGCTTAGTTTATTCCGTAGAGAAGACCTTAAAAGAGCTGGGAGATAAGGTCGCGGCCGAGCAGGTCGACAAGGCCAATAAAGCGAAGGAAGAGCTTGCTTCAGCCTTAAAAGGAGAGGATTATACTCTTATTCGCGAGAAAAAAGAGAGCCTGGAGAAGGTGCTGCATGAGCTGTCTGCGACCCTCTATCAGCAGACAGCCCAAGCAGGAGCCGGGCAGTCTGAACAGCAAGCGCCTCATGGCGAGGAAGGGCCGACCGTTGATGCCGATTATGAGGTTAAGGACGAAAAGTAGGCAATCGCCCACCCGAGTAGGCTGGAGCAAGTGAAAGGATGAAAATTGTGACAGCTATGAGTGGTATTTGCCGGATTTTGGGACCTAAAGTCGTAAAGGAAAGTATCGAACACGAGTGACGAGCTGTATTTAAATGGGAAGAGTGGTTGACCATGGCAAAAAGAGATTATTATGAAGTTTTAGGGGTGCCAAAAGAGGCAAACGACGAAGAGATCAAAAAAGCTTTTCGACGTTTAGCCCGACAATACCATCCGGATGTTAATAAAGATGACCCCAAAGCTGAAGAGAAATTTAAAGAGATTAACGAGGCCTATGAAGTCCTTAGTGACCAGCAAAAAAGGGCGGCTTATGATCGTTTCGGCCATGCCGGGACGGATCCCAACTTTGGCGGGGCTGGCGCCGGTGGTTTCGGAGGTTTTGAAGGTTTTGGCGATATTTTTGATATGTTCTTTGGGGGAAGCGGTCGCCGGAGAAACACGGGTCCGGAGCGGGGCGCGGATCTGCGTTATGATTTAAGGATTGATTTTGAAGCGGCCGCCTTTGGCCAAGAGACAACGATTCGCGTTCCCCGTATTGAGCTGTGCCCTACCTGTCATGGCAACAGAGCAAAACCGGGCACACCGATCAAAACCTGCCCCAACTGTCACGGCGCCGGGCAAGTTCAGATGGTGCAAAACACCGCCTTTGGCCGTTTTTCAACGGTCAGAACCTGTGATCGTTGTCAGGGGGAAGGTAAAACTATTGAAACTCCCTGTCCGGAATGTGCCGGGCGGGGTAGATTAAGACGGGTTCGGGAGATCAAGATTACAATTCCTGCGGGCGTTGATACTGGGCACCGTCTCAGAGTGTCCGGGGAAGGAGAAGCAGGAGAACGGGGGGGTCCGGCAGGAGATCTCTATGTCTATCTTTCTGTGAAACCCCATCCCCTGTTTCAACGGACAGGTGATGATCTGATTTTAGAAAGGGCCATTAGTTATGCCCAGGCTACGTTAGGCGGAACAGTGGAAGTCCCCACTTTAGAGAGTCCTGCCGAATTAAGAATTCCCGAGGGCACGCAACCGGGAACTTTATTTAAGTTACGAGGAAAAGGCATTCCTCACCTTCGAGGTAGCGGTCGCGGTGACTTATTAGTTCGGGTCAAGATCGAGGTTCCCACCAAAATGACTCCGGCGCAACGGGAAGCGGTCCGGCAATTAGCCGAGGCCTTCGGAGAGCAGGTTTCCCCGCCGGAAAAAGGATTTATTAATAAAGTTAAAGAAGCTTTTGGCAAGTAATACCGGGACTGGCGACCGTCAGTCCCGTGGATTGATGGGAATATTTGAAATATTCTTTTGTATACAAAAACCCGCACATCGAGGCGGGTTTTTTCATATTTTAGCATTATGAGATCGGCCCTTCGGCGCCGGGGTTATCTGCCAAAAAAGGATGGGAGGTCATAGGTTAATGAAGAAAATGTTCTGGGTCCTGTTATGCCTGGTCTTAGTAACCGGATGGTCGTTTGCGCCACGAATTCACTCTGCTCCGGTTGAGGAGATCAAAATTGCCGGGCAGTTTGGTCTCGTCTATGCTCCATTGATGGTTGCGCAATCAAGAAAGATTTTTGAAAAATACGGGTTAAAACCGGTTTGGAAAGAGTATGGTTCAGGTGGAGCCGTTCGGGAGGCGTTAATCTCCGGAGAAGTTGATGTCGGCTTCATGGGCATTCCCCCTTTTCTGATTGGCTGGGATAAAGGATGCCAATGGAAAGCAGCTATGGGTTTCGTGGTAGTTCCGGTAGGACTTGTTACTTATGATCCCAATATTAAAAGTTTGAAAGATTTCAAAGCAGGAGATAAAATCGCCGTGCCATCCCCGGGAAGTGTTCAACATATTTTGCTGGCGATGGCTGCGGAAAAAGAATTGGGTTCGGCTACCGCTCTTGACAACAACATTGTCGCCATGCCCCATCCGGATGCAGCCGCCGCCCTGATCTCCAAAAAAGGAATCAAAGCGCATTTTACTACCCCTCCCTATCTGTTTGAAGAATTATCGCAACCCGGATTTCATTTAGTAGTCGATGACATCACCATCTTTGGTCATCCCTTTAGCTTCAACGTGGGGGTTGCTTCCGAGCGCTTCCATGACCGTCGACCTGTAGTTTACAGTAGTTTTGTCAATGCGATCAGCGAGGCGATGGCCTGGATCAATGCCAATAAAAAGGCGGTTGCCAACCTGCTAGCTCCGGAATTTAAGTTAACGCCGGAAAAAACCATGGCCTATCTTACTTGGGAAGGAATGAATTATACGACGGCTCCTTATGGGTTAATGGGCTTCGCCGAATTTATGCAGAAAGCCGGCTACATCAAAAAGGCGCCTCAGCAGATGGAAGAGATCGCTTTCGAAAATGTACTGGCTTTCGTGGGCAGCCGGGCCGGCGGACGTTCAGAGATCGAAAAGATCCAATATAAATAAAGAAATAACATCAGCCTCAAAGTTTGTTTTAGACAATGCCCTCGGTTCCAGAGGGTGGTTAAAACTAAACGATGAAAGATGCATTTATCTCTCTAATTAAGAGTTAGCGGCATAAAGGGAGGACTTTTAATGAAAGTTACCAAGCTCAAGAAAAAATCTATGAATAAAACACTAAACCAAGGGCTATTTATTGTCGGAGTGATGATCCTCTGGGAACTGGTGGCCCGCGCCCAATGGTTCCCCGTTCTGCTTTTCCCCAGTTTAAGCAGTGTCTTTGTGAATCTGCTCACCGAACTTGTAAATGGTGAGATTGGGGGAAGGTTACTCTTTTCTCTGTATCTAATCGGTGCAGGTCTGGGTTTGGCAGTGGTGACCGCAGCGGTGACCGCAACTTCAGCGCTCATCTCCCCTATCATCTCCGATTGGGTGCAAGCCTTAATGGCTGTTCTGCATCCTCTTCCCGGAATTGCCGTCCTCCCGATTATTATTTTATGGCTGGGAACCGGACCGCAATCGATTATTGCCGTCATTTGGTTCTCCTCGATCTGGCCCCTGATTACTAACCTTCATACCGGCTTGCGTTCGGTTCCTGCTACCCAGATGGAAGCAGGAAGAAATCTGGGGCTTAAAGGGATCGCCCTAATCCGCTTCATCCTCTTACCCGGCGCTTTTCCCTATATTCTGACCGGGCTGCGGGTAGCTTGGGCTCGAGCTTGGCAAGCTTCAGTAGCTGCGGAAATGGTTTTTGGGGCGTCCGGTGGTGAAGGAGGATTAGGATGGTTTATCTATAAGAAACGGTTTTTTATGGAGATTCCCAGTGTTTTTGGGGGGATGATCGTCATTATTCTCGTAGGCTTATTAGTAGAACGTCTCTGTTTCGAATGGGTGGAAGTTCGTACGATAAGACGTTGGGGCATGACCTCAGAGTAGGGGGTTGATTACTTGGTATCTAACAATGAAGAACTAGTGATTGAAAACCTTGATAAGACTTACTATCTGGGAGAGCGGCGGATTAATGCTCTCGAACGGATCAATCTACAAGTTAAAACCGGTGAATTTATCAATATAATCGGACCTTCCGGTTGTGGCAAATCCACACTGCTACGCTGCATTGCCGGTTTTGAAAAACCGACCAACGGTCGGGTGAAACTTAGGAGTAACGAGATCAAAGGTCCGGGTATTGACCGGATGATGGTGTTTCAAGATTTCGAACAGTTGTTTCCTTGGTATACAGTACTGGGAAATATTGTTTTTGCCTTAAAGGTTACTAAGATGATTGCCACTGCCAAGGAGAGAAAGGAAATTGCCAAACACTATCTGAAGATGGTCGGACTGGCCGGTTTTGAGGATTTATATCCGCATCAATTGTCGGGAGGAATGAAACAACGGGTGGCGATCGCGCGGGCGCTCTCCGTCCAACCGCGTATCCTGCTCATGGATGAACCGTTTGGGAGTTTAGATGCGATGACCCGCTCTACTTTACAGGAAGAGTTGATCCGAATTTGGAAGGAAACTAAAGTGACGATCATCTTTGTCACTCATAATATTGAAGAAGCGATCATCCTGGGCGATCAGATTATTGTCTTCGAGGCTAACCCAGGAAGAGTAAAAGAGGTAATCAAAAACACCTTATCGCGACCGCGTTCACCAGAAGCAAATGATTTTAGTCAAATTTGGGAGCGAATTCATAAACTCCTAGGCTTTAAGAACCGGGAGCGAGTTTTAGAAGAGCGGAACTTAATTAGGCTGTTTCAAGAAGAAAGAGAACTCTCACTCTTACCTCATCTTTAAAACTTTGAGCGCAAATCAGGTAGATAGCAAACGCAGAATCTATTCTGTGACCGGTGTTAAAAACCGGTTATTTTTTTATGAGAGAAAATACCTACTGCGCGAAGTTTATTGTATAATGAGATCAGCGACAAGGAGAGGGGATTAGAATGGAAAACATTGATCTACATGGTCTTAGTCTCGAAGAAGCAAAAATTCAACTAGAACAAAGAATGGTCAGCGCTTATCAATACGGGGAGAAGATTGTGAGAATCATTCATGGACAAGGCAAGCATAGCGAATTTTTTCCGGTGATCAAATCATATGTCCGTCGTTGGCTTCGAGAATCCGATTTTGCCAAGGATTATGTGGAGACGGTCTTTCGCGGGGAGGATGGTTCCCCTTACACCAAAGTTAACCCTGGGGAGACCGTAGTGCTGTTAGCAGGGGTGAATGAGATCATCGGTCATGCGCAAGAGCTTAACTGGGTTAAAGAGGAAGAAGAATGGGAAGCGCGGAAACAGGCCAAGGGAAGGCGGGCAGATCGACTGCGGGTGGCCAGAAGACGAGGTTCACGCTAGTAGTTTCCTGTTAAAAAAAGGAGCGCTCCGCCAACTTTGGGACGCCCCTTGTTCATTCTTCGCATCAGGTAATTATCTTCATCCAGGAAAGAGAGAAATAAGAAAATGAAAAGCGATGGTATAGAGAATAACGAAAAAGGCTGGTTTTAAGAGCCGGGTGAGCGTTGGCGTTAGTTTGGCCTCGAAAAATTCATTGGAAACAATCAGGCAGACATGAACAGGGGAGAGCATTACTCCCATCAAACCAAAACCATAAGCTAAAACCAGTGTTGAGAGCAATTGTGGTAAACTGGGGTTTGGTCCTAGCATGCTGAAAATAATAGGAAAACTCGGGCCGACAAAGCCGAGCGATAACCCAGAGGTGATCGCGCTCACAAAGGGAATCAGCATGGCCATTACCGTAATTGGAATCCCAAAAGAAGAAAGCTCTTCACTGATCATGGTTACTAACGGAGTTCCATTAGGAAGTTTAGCTTCAATAAAAGCAACATAGACCATGATCATGGAGATAAGCAATAAGAGAGAAAAAATTTTCTTCTGCCCGAAGATCTCACGCCAAGTAGCAAGGGTAAGAGGCTTGAGGATCTGCAAGAACAGGTAAGCCATAATAATCCCTATACTAATGGGCAGATACTTATTAAACTCGGTGATTCCCGAGAAAAAGATCGGGAGAACCGTCTGAATTCCGATGACAATTATAATTGGTGAGGTGAGAAGCAAAAACTGTTTTAGAAAACCGTTTGTCGGTGATTGAGTCGGGAGTTTACCCCCAGGAATTTCCCGCAGAAAAAAGAGGTAGCCCGCAAGAATAGCGGAGAAGCTTAAAGGTAAACCCACGAGCATAACCTGGAGGATGGTTAGTCCGGTGATTTCCATCGCCAGTAGAATACCGGGGTATAAAGGACACCAGAATTCCCAGACATGGCGAAACCAATAATTAACCACGGATTTTAGGGTGGGGTCGATCCGGCCTTCACGGTCGCAGCTATCAACCAAAGGAGCGGAGAAGAGAGCACCTCCGGGAACCGGAAGGAAACCAAGAACCGCCGGAAGAATAGCGATCGAGGCGCGGGGAGATAGTCTACTCTGAATCAGAACGACCAGCTCCTGCATCATACCGGTTTTAGCCCATTGGCTACTTAGCCAGTAAATCTGAGCAACGGCAATCATTAACGAAAGATGATTTACAGAAAACAAGCAATTGCTTACAATCGAGAAGACAGTTGTCAGGGAGTGGCCAGAGAGGAGCGCCAGAGTTAAGGTTCCTAAAACTACGGAGATCGTAAGGTTTTTAAGAAGACTATTGACGATTAGAATAATAGCCAGAGAACCGAGGACTTTGATAATCCAGGGCAGAGCTGGTAGAATCTGCATTATGTTCACCGTTCTTTCGTTCTGCGCTAACTACTTTTTTTACCTAAGCAGTCGCTCACGCCGGCTACCTAGTCGCTCATGCCGGTGACCTCTGTAATCACGAAGTGATTTTAAATCAAAAACCGGGTGAGTCGACCGGCTATCCTGTAGGATGAAAATTAAAGCCGGGTGAGTCGACAAGCATCGAAGGTATTTTCTGGGTATAGTACTAAGGAAGTTTGAAAACTTTAATTACTAATTCTCAATAACCAATATTTATTTCGACAAGAAGGTAATTGTCCCTTCTTCTGAAAGAATGAAAATAAAATAACTGCCGCTAAGGGCAGTTATTTTATTTTCATAGTAGTTCTATTCCTCAGTTGGTATTCTCCGATGATCGTGTCTAACACACGGCTGAAAGCAACAGCTTCTGGCGTGATTTCTCCATTGCTCTTTTCCAATAGCATTTCTAACCTTAATTTGTAATCCCTAATTATCCTGCGGGTTTCTAATAGAGAACGCATTTCCACTCACCATTCTTTTTTCTTGATATACTACTTAATTCGGTAGCGAGTTGTCGAAACTTTAGAGAAATAGAACTAATAGTTCTATATTTTTGTCGAATATTAACATTTTATCCATAAAGGAGGCTTATAAAGGTTATGACAACTAAAAACATTAATTGATAATAGAAGCAGAAAAAGGAGGTTTTACTAGAGATTAACGCGAATTATAAATTATCTTAACAAAAAAGCCAGTAATTTTAAGACTGATCGTTTGTTTCTTTACCAAAAGCCAAGTAGGAGCTCACTTTCCCACCTTTTAGACGAAGGTCAAGCTAAATCAGTTTCATTAAACCGGATGATAAAGAAAAGCTCGGCTAGATATGGGGGGTGCGAAAAGTGAGATCCTAATACTGGGCAAGGAGTGAAAAAGATGGCCCGAGGCGACCGTTTACCTAGACTTTTTGAGATGTTTTTTATCATCCAAACAGTTCCCGGACTTTCGGCCGCAGAAATCGCTCGCCGCTGCGAGATCAGTAAAAGGCAATGCTATCGTGATTTACGGACACTTCAAGATGGAGGCGTGCCGATTTATAACGAACCCGGGAGCGGGTACAGATTAATGGAAGGTTCAATGCTTAAAAATATCTCTTTTACCTTGGAAGAAGCTTTGGCGCTTATCTATGGCCTAAAACTAATCGAACAACAGAAAGGTTTAATCAAAACACCCAACCGGGTCAAAGAGAAACTTCTTGCCCTTCTGCCCAAAAAACTCAGTAACGAGATAGAAAATATCAACGAACGGGTAGAAATAGCAGTTACGCCGGCGGTCGATTACTCAGGAAAAGAGAAACTGTTTAAGCAGCTAAACGAGGCTATTAGGAATAATATTCTCCTCCAAATTAATTATTACAGCTTTTCTCGGGATGAGTTAACGTCAAGAGCGGTAGAACCATATCAGCTCGTCTTTAAAGATGGTTTCTGGTATCTAGTGGCTTATTGCCATCAACGTCGTGATACCCTCCTCTTTCGAGTCGATCGCATTAGGAAGTTAGTCGTCACAGACGATAAGTTTATCCCTCCCACCAGTTTTGATTTCGAAAAATATATGGGGGCAGCCTGGCAAATGGAACGGGGTGAGGAGTTTACCTTTAAAGTTCGTTTTTTCGACGATGCCGCCCGTTTTATCAAAGAGACCACTTTTCACCCTTCCCAGCAAATTGAAGAAGAACCGGATGGCGCCCTCATCTTTACCGCGCGAGCCGGCGGTCAGGTCTCGGTGCTCCGTTGGCTGCTCTCTTTTGGGGATGAAGCAGAAGTGTTGGAGCCACCTGAACTGAGAAAGATGGTGATCCGGACGATGACTGCCGGATTAAGACGGTATCTTGGAGCGGGAAGAGAGTTTTCAGAGGAAGAGAAAAAAGCCTGTAGCAAAATCATGAAATAATCTAACCCGAACTGGTGTTCCGGTGACATACAGTTGGCACAAGGGTGTGATAAAATGTTATGTAAAAAGGGGGAAAAATGATTGCGCTTTTATGTAGAGCTGGTAACCGATTCAAATAAAGAACTTGTTTTACCTATACAATATAATTATTTTATCCAGTCTGCGCTTTATAGATCTTTAGATCAAGATTTTGCTAGTTTCCTTCATGAGCAAGGGTATGAAAGCGGAGGCAGAAAGTTTAAGCTTTTTACTTTTTCTCGGCTTATGGGCAGGTTTCAAATAAACAAGGATACAATTGCCTTTAAACCACCAGTAAAACTAGTAGTTTCTTCACCGGTAAATGAGTTTTGTCAGTCTTTAATTAATGGTCTCCTCGCTAAAGAAGCCTTTCAACTAGAAAAGAATTACCTTCGGGTAGAGAGTGTCCGCGTGGAAAACCCTGGGGTCAACGGCGAAACTTTGAAGATAAGACTTCTTTCGCCGGTTGTTGTCTACAGCACATTATTTAAACCTGAAGGGACAAAGTACACCTGTTATTTTCAACCCGGAGAGAGTGAGTTTACTCGATTAATTAATGAGAACCTCCGAAACAAATACGAGGCTTTATATGATAAAAATGCCCCCGAGGGTAGTGTTGATATCAAGTCTCTACGTCAGCCGAGGTTACATGTGATGCGCTATAAAGGAATTGTGATTAAAGGGTATTCCGCTCCCTTTGAGCTTAAAGGGCCTAAGCCTCTGCTTCAGTTGGCTTTGGAAGCTGGGTTAGGATCGAAAAATAGCATGGGGTTTGGGTGTGGGGAGCTAGTTAGATAGTATTTTATTACTAGTTTTACTAGTAATAAAATCCCTGGCGATAATTGCAATTTCTGGATAGAATGAGGTATAAAGATGCGAAAAACAAGCATTAAAGAAACCATGGTGGATCGCAGTGTATTGATTGCCGAATTTGCCCCTTATTTCGTCCTGATGGAGGAAGATAATAATGAAGATCGTTAACTTTTCACACCCTTTAACAACGGAACAATTGCAACAGATAGCGGCAATTACTAACCAAGACGTGGAAGAAGTAATTGAAGTATCCAGCCAGATAGATCCTAATAACTCGTTATCACCGCAGATTGAGGAGATGTTGGAATCAACCGGCTTTTCAATTAGTGACTGGCAGACCCTGGCGTTAATCATTAACCTTCCCGCGCTGAACTTCAGTAGCGCCGTGATGCTTGCTCACTTGCACGGACGGATGGGTTATTTTCCTTCGGTGTTGCGGTTGCGTCCCGTGTCAGATGTAGTACCGTCCCGCTTCGAAGTTGCTGAGATTATAAATCTGCAAGGCATACGGGAGGCGGCCCGGAAATTGAGATAAATGGCAGGGAAAAACGAAGGGGGTGATAAGGTGAAAAGAGTAAAGGTTTGTTTAGTTGGCGAACAACCTGTTCCTAATATGCTTCCTATTAGGCATTATCGACCCAATCAGGTTATTCTGGTTGGTTCTGAAAAAACAAAACCTGTGAGTGAAAAACTGAGAAAAGTGTTAGAAAATGAGATGAACGTATCTATTCTACCGGTCGATCCATACAATATCGTCGATATAAAAGAACGTTTGAAAGAACAACTATCAAACATAACTTATCAAGCGGAGATTATTGTTAATGTGACTGGCGGCACAAAAATAATGTCCTATGCGGCGATTCAAGTAGCTCAGGAATTTGAATCTAAGATTGTATATTTGCAAAGCGAAAAAAGTCAAAGCAAGTTATATCAGTATCAATTTGAAAATAGTGAGTTATTGTTATTAGGAACTGAGATCATTGAAGAAGCGCTTACTATTGATGAGTATCTAAGAATCCATATTGGTAGTTATGGCAAACGAAAAAGGGACGAGAACTTATTTGAGCAAAACGTGCTAAAAGCCCTTAGACCATATGTTTCAGAGATTGAGCCAAATGTTAGTTTTGGAACTAATACTGAGCTAGATTTAGTTATACGCTTTGAGAATCAGGTAGGAGTTGCTGAAGTTACGACTGGTAACCCTAATAAAACTAAAATAGATCAACTGCACTCAGCTACGAGACGAGAGACTTTAGGCGTTTATACTAAACGTTTTTTAATTGCCACCCGGAAACTGGAACAGAACAATCGTATATTGGCAGAAGCTAGTGATATTTCGGTTATTGAATTGGTGAGCTGTTCTAATGATGAGCTCAGTGATGAAGATCGTGAGAAATTAGTAAAAAAGGTTAAGAGTAAATTTAAATAAAAAAACACGATATTTAGGCAGGAATGACAACTGTTCCTGAGACAAGTGTTAACAAGCAAGAGGCGGGGGTGTTTACTGGTTCCATGTGAGGGAATTGCATAGGTCAGATTTAAAATAAGTGAAATCATGCAATTCCTTAAGGCGCATAAATCATATAAACCAGAAAAATATCAAGATAAAATCTTCTGATTGTAAAGGAGCTGGGTTCATGAATAAGGCACAAATAATCATTGTTCATATCGGTCCGGTTCAAGACTTTATATTTGCGGCCCGCCGAACCCGGGACCTATGGTATGGATCATGGTTATTATTGGGCGACCAAAAAAGTGTTGCCTACTATGAAAGGTAAAATTTATTATATCAGGACTGACAATAAATGGCGGTTCCGATCGGAGATTAGGAAAGAGACATTTGCCGGCGGTCATTACCAACTTAAGCAGCGGTAAGGGTAAGAATTAAACGAAGCCGAGGAGGAGAAGCCGGGTAGTCGAATTATATAAACGAGGAGGTGATGAATTGTTTAAAAGTTTCAGTGATTTGGTTTTGCTTATTGGGACAAACCCTTTACCTAATTATGTGGTAGCTAAGTATTTTTTGAAAAACAACAAACAGTTAGAGCGGATTTGGCTGATTTGCTCGGGAGGAACACCAAGACATGAAGAGACAATAGATCTGGCCCGTAATATCAGGGAAGTAATACAAAAGGAGTTCGATTTTAAGGCAGTTAATGAGGTGCCATTAAAAAATATAGGCTCAGTTCATTCTATTATGTACGACTTACGTCAAAACTTCACTAGTCGGGCTTCTGGTGACAACGTTTTTCACCTGAACTATACGGGCGGCACTAAATCAATGGCCGTCCAAACCTATAAATTTTTTGAAAGTTTTGGGCGGCAGTGTTCATTTTCCTATTTAGACGGTAGAGATTATAGGCTGAAATACGATGAGGAACTACAGGGTGTGAGCGGAGATTTGCGATATGAAATAGATTTATCTTTGGAGGACCTGATTGCGCTACATGGGTACGAGAAAAAAGAATCTCAGGAGAACCCTTTCTATAAGGAGACGGTAAAAAAATTTGCAGAACTGATTGAACAGGATAGGTTAAAAGATTACTTGAAGTGGAAACAAAAAACGATTAGAGAGATATATTACGATAAAGATGGGGAGTTTATTGAGACAATAAACCTTTTTTACAAACAAAATGATTTATCTAATAATGAAAGAATTAATGGGCTTAAACAGCGATTTAGCACGGAAACTCCGGATAATGTTCTAGAACTATTAAAGACTTTTCCAAAAGAAAAGTCCATTTTGGATGATAGCAGTAATCTATGGATACCGGATAAAACAGTAACTAAAAAGGAATTTAAAGAAAGAACTAAACCAACGGTCAAGGAATTTTTGGATGGAAAATGGCTTGAAGCTTACGTTTACGATATTATTATCTGTTCGGTGAAAAACGATCGGAAGTTAAAAGAAGTACATGAAAAAGGTCAAATTGTCATTGAAAATAACTGGAAAATAAAAAAGAAGGGCAGCAATAAAGACTTTGAATTGGATGTAATTCTACTCAACGGTTATCAAGTCTGTGGCATTTCATGTACCACATCTTATAAAGAGTTGGAATGTAAAAACAAAGGATTTGAAGTAATACATCGGGTACGGCAAATCGGCGGCGAAGATGCAAGGGCGGTTTTGGTTACCTGTTTTGATCGGGAAGAAAAAAATGTCGATGGTTTTTATGAAGATTTAAAAGACCAAACCGGCTCACGATCTCATGAGTTTTTAGTATTGGGTTTGCAGGAACTGAAGCCTAATCGGCTTTGGGATAAGATACGTAATCACCTATGGAGGGATATTTGATGAGTAGTATAACTGCGGTATTAATCGATACCCCGTCTATACAGCAGTATGTTTTTTCCGGTAACAGGCTGAAAGAGAATATCGGTGCCTCAAATATAGTTACCGGTATATATGAAGATAGCTTAAAGGCTTCCCTGAAAACAGTTTTAAACCATGAAGCGCATCTTAACAAGTGGGAAGAAAATCCTGAGGATATATTGATTAAGAACTCCGATAATGATTTTGAAGTGGGGTATATCGGCGGTGGTAAAGCCTTGTTGTTTTTCCGGGAACAAGGCAAGGCGCAAGAGTTAATTAGAGAATGGACGAAAGATCTTTTATTAAAGGCGCCGGGACTCAATACGGCTTTTGCGGTCTCTGATTTTCATCTTGACCACTTCCAAGAAGAAATGGAGAAATTGCATAAAGAATTAGAGATGAATAAAAACAGGTATTTCCCCCAGACCTTTTTGCCCAAACATGGGATTACCGCGGATTGCCGCTTTTCCGGTCTTTCCTCCGAAGCTTATTTTCAACCGTCAAAAGAAGAAAAAGGTTTTTATATTTCGTCCGTATCTTATACAAAATATCAAAATTTTGAATTAGATAAGGAAAAACGCCGCGTTGAAAAAAAGTCGAAGGGTAGATTCACCTGTGCTGCAAATATTAATATGTTGGGGCAGACGAGGGGACAAAACCATATAGCAATTGTGCATATAGACGGCAACTTCATGGGAGAACAGTTTAAAGCCTGTCAGGATCTTATTGCGATCAGAAAACTTTCTAAATCTCTAAAAGATATTATGGATCGTGTCTACGAAAAATTTCTAGATTATGTTATCAACCAGATGGAATTCTTCAAAGAAAAAGAAAGCGGTTTTGACTTAAAAAAAGAAGATGGTAAGTATATCATTCCCTTTCGACCGGTTTTAATTGCAGGCGATGATATCACTTTTATTACCGATGGCCGGTTAGGTTTGCCTTTTACCGAAAAGTATTTAGAGCTGATCTCCAGAGAAAACCTGATGACAGACAAAAAAATATCAGCCTGCGCCGGAGTGGCGATTACTAAGACGAAGTACCCGTTTTCCCGTGGGTATAAGTTAGCGGAAGAGCTTTGCCAAAACGCTAAAGATCAAGCAAGGGAAGCAAAAATCAGTAAAAATGAGGAGACTTCCTGGCTTGATTTCCATATGGCTTACGGGGGGTTTTCCGGATCTCTGATGGAAATCCGGCGTAAAAAATGCTCGATAAACAATTGCCAGCTTCATTTTGGACCATATCTGGTGGCAAGCGATGATCTAAGTGACGAAAAAAATATTAAACATCTAAAAAACGGGATAAAAGACTTCATCAATACAAAAAAGTGGCCTCGTTCCATGGTTAAGGAGTTCCGTGAGTATCTAACTTTGGGAGAACGGGCTGCTCAAGATTTTCGAGACGAAATGCAAATTAAAGGCAGAGAGCTTTATGATCTCCCGGCAACTGGGAAAGGATACGGTGTCAATATTTGGCGTGGCGGATCTACGCCCTACTTTGACATGATTGAACTACTTGATTTTTATCCAAAGCATTTTCTTACAGCAGGGCAGGTGAATACTGATGCGTGAGTATACAATTCTTATTACCCTGGAATCCTACTGTTTACTTGGTTCGGGGGAAGGTTGGGGTTCGGTGATTGATACGGATATTGTCTTTGACCGGAACGGCTTACCGTATTTTCCGGCGCGCCGTTTAAAAGGTTGTCTGAGGGAAAGTGCTCTTGAGGTATTAGAGATGCTTGAAGGAACAGGGCTTAAAAAATTTGATCGTCATATTATTGAGACGACTTTTGGACGTCCCGGTGACAGTGAAGGCGCAGGTGTTATTTTTAATAACCTGCTCCTGCCGAATCATAAGGAAATCGTTTCCTGGCTCCGGTGGGGATTTCAAGAGCTAAACGGTCTCCTATTCCCGGAAACAATAATCGCTACTTTTACGAGTCTAAGGCAACGGACTTCCATTACAAAAGAAGGAATTGCCGAAGACGGCAGTCTCAGAACCTGCAGGGTTTTAAAATCCGGACTTACTTTTACAGGGGGTATTATCATGAAGAGCGAAAACAGGGAAATTATGAATCTTATTGCTCTTTCCTGCGCTAACCTTCGGCATGTGGGGACCATGAGAACCAGAGGTTATGGAAGAGTAAAATGTAGCCTCAAAGAAGGAGAGGTTGATTTATCAAGCAAAGTCGTTGATGAGTTGGAAGAGGAGGTGGGGTAAATGGCGAATTTAACTGTGAAGATTCGGCTTCTATCTCCTGTGATTTTAAGCTCATATGTGGAAGACAGCAACTTAACAGGGACCCTTGGTTATGTGCCGGCGACTTCTATTTTGGGACTGTTTGCAGCCAAGTACATAAAAAAAGTCCAACCGCAAGAGGCCCATTATGATGATAACTTTTATCGTTGGTTCTTGAACGGGGACCTGATCTTTACCAATGCTTACCTCAGCGAAAAAGAGGAGTATCGCGAGTTGCCTATGTTGCCTACCCCTCTTTGCATAAAGAAACAAAAAATGACCGGAGAGGTTTTTAACACATTTTACGAAAGTCCGGATGAACAAGTAATATCCTTGGGGCCTTACTCCCATATTCAAGGTAACATTATAAAAACAAAAGAAGCGGAGAAAAGGATAAACTTTCATCATGCCAGAGATCGGTTAACAGGTCATACGAAAGATGAGGCCATATTTAATTATGAGGCGTTACTTCCCGGCCAAATCTTTAAAGGGAGGATCAGCGGGCGCCCGGAAATCCTTAAAACATTCAAAGACACATTTGCCGGTAAATTCTTGGCCCGCCTTGGCAAGTCCAGAAGTACTGAGTACGGCCGGGTAGAGATCGAATTATCAGAGGTAAAAGAGAAGGGTTCAATAACAGAGGAAGAAAATTTCGAAGAGCAGAAAAGCATTACCATAACTTTCGTTTCCCCCTGCGTCTTGTTAAACCAAGATGGTTTTTCCGAACCCTCGCTTTCTTGCCTCGAGCGCTATCTGGGAAATATTTGGGGAAATAACTCTTTTAAAATAGAAAATGCTTCGATGAAAAGGACAACCGTGGAGAATTATCTTTCGATCTGGAGAATGAAACGGCCTTTGAAAACTGCGCTCCAGGCCGGTTCGACAATTAAAATTTGCTTCAATGAAGATCTACCTTATGAAGAGATAAAAAAGGGCCTCATACGCCTAGAGGAGCAGGGAATAGGAGAGCGGAGGGGCGAAGGGTTTGGACAGGTTAAGATAAATTTGGCAACTGCTGAGGTATATTCTGAGAAAGAGATCAAACCTTACTTTAAACGACCAACTGGTAATCCTCCTAAAGAAGTAAGTAATATATTTAAATCATTTTTACAGACAAGGTTAAGAGAAGAATTGCGTTTTCAAGCTTATCAGGAAGCGGATAGATTTGATTCATTACCCAGCAGCAGCCTGCTCGGGAAATTAAGACTGATGTTGATCAACTCACAAGATTGCCAACAGTTTAAAGTGATGCTTGATGAGCTAAGAAATAAGGCAAAGGAGCATCTCAATAATTGTAGGAGAAAAGGTGGAACGCTAAATTCTACATTATACGAGCATATAAAGAATTTCAATGAAAAAGATGCCGTCGAGAGTATCTGTCGCAGAAACGACAGTTATGAGAGACTAGCTAAAATCGCCAATTTTCAGGTGGAACAAGAGAAAGACTTTTTGTTGGAACTTTGGAAGATGTATTTTGAAACACTTCTTAAGCAGTTGAGGAAGAAAGAACAGTCTTCCCGAAAGGAGGCGCATGTTAATGATTAATGGAAAAGTAACCGGTCGCTTCATAATCAAAGGGGATTTATTGTTGGAGTCTCCTCTTTTAATCGGGACAGGGGAAAAAGGCGATCAGAATATGGATATAGTAGTGCAAAAGGATGAGCATGGGCTGCCTTATATACCGGCGTCTTCGTTATGCGGGGCTTTACGACATTACTTTTTTAATAATTTAAAGTTGCCGGATACAGATAATAAACAGCTTGAATATTTTTGGGGCTCAGAAAAAAAGAGCCAAATGCCAAATGAAGGGGAAAAAGAAGATATTTATCAGAGTTCTTTCCTTTTACATGATTTAAAGGTAAAAAAGAACAGTAAACCCAGCATAGTTGTTAGAGACGGGGTAAAAATCAATGATAAAATGGGTGTTGCTGAAGAGGAGAAGAAGTTTGATTATGAGGTGGTTGAACAAGGAGCGGTTTTTAAGTTTTCGGCAGAAGTTGTCTTGAGAGACGGGTTTTCAAAGGAGATATTCCTAAAAGTCATTAACACCATGATAAAAGCCATGTCAGAGAAGAAAGTGACGATTGGGGCTATGACGACCAAAGGGTTTGGCAGGTGCCGCTTAGAGGACTACCAATTATATGAGTATGACTTTGAGTGTAAGAAAGCCAAGACAGATACAGTGATCTCTTGGCTGAAAGGAGCTCAACCAGAGAACCGACTCATGGCAGTTAATTTTAATAATGTCTATCCACCAATATCTGAGCGGTTTATGATAAGCGCTATATTTTTTATTAAAAATTCCCTGATTGTTAAGGCTTATTCAGGATTGCCCGAAGACCCTGACGCTATACATATCGGGTCTAGAGGAAAGAATATTATTCCCGGGACTTCAATTAAAGGGGCGATTAGGGCGAGGGCGGTTAAAATCCTTAACACTTTGGGCCTCGACGGAAACGAAATGGGCAAAGAACTTTTTGGGTGGGCACCGAACAGTGCTAACGAAGAAGAAAAGAAAAAAAGCCGTATGATTGTTGAAGAAGTACAAATAGCGGGCGGGTTAAAAGAAAAAGAGACACAGTTTCGTACGAAAATTGATCGCTTTACCGGAGGGGTTACAAAGACCGCGCTTTTTGATGCCACTCCAGTGTGGGGCGGCAATAAACAGGCGACGGTGACCATAGATATCAGGATCGATAACTGTGAGCAGTGGGAAGCCGGCTTGATGCTTTTACTGCTCAAAGATTTATGGGATGGGGATTTGCCTTTGGGTGGAGAAAAAAGCATCGGTAGAGGCGTCCTTTGCGGTAAAGAGGCGCATATTTTGGTGAAAGAAAAATGTTATACGCTTAAAGCGGATGGAAACCGGATACAGGTAGATGGAGATAAGGAAGAACTGGAGAGTTTAGTGACCGCGCTTGTGCAAAGATGCGAAAAAAAGGGGGCATGAGTATGAATGGATTAGAAATGGGGACTGCCAAGACTTTATCAAGGCCTCTACAACTAACGATTACTGACTGGTCAGAGCTTCAAGATTGTCTCCAAGAGCATTTTAACCAAGACAGCCGGGTAATAGTGTATCTACACTATAAAGTGTTGATTGGGAAGCTTACCAAAGACGGGCTTAAGTTTTACAGGGATGAAACTTTTGAGCCAAAGTACTTAGTGAAGATGAGGGCCTTTAATGAGCATCAAGAACTTATGCTTTGGCGAGAGAGCGAGGGCAAATTCTCTGCCAGGCTGCGGATAGATGGCAAAGGTGATGAGGAAAAACATTATATAGAAGCCCAACAGCTGTTGTGGGGAAAAGCAAAAGTGGTGGATGATGGCTGGATATTGCTTACGGAGGCCCGGGGAACAGAGATTTATCTGCCTTATAGATTTAAAGATCAGTCAAATAATGTTATAAAATTAAAAACACGCAACTATATCGATTATAACGAACTAGGCCAGGCCGGATATGTGGACTGTCGGTTTGTGTGTTTTTGTGAAGGGGGGTATTGAGCGTGGAAAAAGCGAAATTGATAAATATCAGAAGGAGCAAGAAAGGTAAGATGGTAGGGACGGTCAAATTTATAGATGGGAAAACAATGCAGATACCAGCGGGGGCATTATTTGATGAGTCGCTAAATGATAGTGAGTGTGAAGTGGAAAGAGATGTAACGGGTAGTATTATCTTAATTATGGTTAATGGGAAAGAGATTTATAAGACAGCGAAAAGTGTAACGAGGGGAAAAAAAGAGACAGTCAGACAAAAAGTTAGGGTTGGGAATCATGATAGCAGAAGAACAACTTTTCAAACGGCAGCAACTTCCTCTGCGCAAGAGGCAACCGCCCATGCTCCATACAATTTTATACCACTAAACAAAATAGTAGTCCCAGGGCAAGAACGGCCCGATTTTACTCGTTACTATAAAGAAGATGATGGTAACAGTCTGAGAAGGTTCAACGGTTATATAGATTGCCAATTAAGGACTATAACCCCACTATATATACGAGATACCTACACAACTGAAGAATTAAACAACAAAGATAATAATCAAGACAATCCGGACTTTTTCTCCCCGGCTGGATCTGTTAGGATACCCGGGAGCAGTTTGCGTGGTATGACCAGAGCTTTGGTAGAGATAATGAGTTGGGGGAAGTTTGGTTTTTATGATAAGAAACAAAGATTATTTTTCAGAGCAGTTGGGGACAAGAGTTCCCTTGGTAATTATTATAGAGCGATTATGCTGAATCAAGATGATAACTTATTTCCAAGGTTTCAGGCAGGTTTATTGAAGAAAATAGGGGATAATAAATATTGTATTTACCCATCAAAAATGATCAAGGGAACACAAATATATAAAATAAAATTTGATAATAAAACTCGATATGTAAAAAATTCAACAATAGAAATAAACGAATTCGCATTTAAAAAGGTTTTTTTCAAGCCAGTCGAATCTGAAAACCATGTTCATTATATTCGTAAAGGGACTGATAGAGAGAAAAGTTATAAGCTTAAATATGCATTAATAACAGAGATATCAAGTAACCCCAAGACAGGGTATGTCGAAGGGATGTTAGTCTCTTCAGGTAATTTAGGCAACAGAAAACACTTTCATTGGATTATTAATATGCCAGAAAGCCAAGATTATATTGAAATAACGACAGATGATGTGAAGCTATATAAGCAAGATGAAAGCAGAGATGAGAAAATAGATCTTTTGAAGGAACTGGAGAAAAATTCAGATGGTGTGCCCTGTTTTTATATTAAAACAGAAAATGGAGAAATAGTTATCGGACATACAGGTTTATTTAGAATTCCCTATAAGTACACCATCGGCGATTACGTCCCGGCTGAGCTTAAAGTAGAAAAAACAATAGATATAGCGGAATCTATTTTTGGTACAGTATCCGAAGAGGTTACTTTTGCTTCGCGGGTTTTCTTTGAAGACGCTTTTTTAGAACCGGGTCAAACGGATATCTACCTCTCTGAGCAGCCGTTAACCCCGAGGATATTATCCAATCCGAAGCCAACAACCTTTCAGCATTATCTAGAGCAGGATCCGAATAGCAGTCCACAGAATTTAAACCACTGGAATACACAAGACGCAAATATTCGAGGTCATAAGCTTTATTGGCATAGAAAGGTATCCGATTCTGACTGGCAATTTAAAGGAGACGAAGAAGCAAAAAGAAAAAATAAGAAACAATTGACTTCTATTAAACCAGTAAAACATCGTGTTAAATTTCATTTTAGAATTAGATTCGAAAACTTGTCTGAAGTGGAGTTGGGCGCGATTCTTGTTGCGCTTGATCTGCCGGATGGTTGTTATCACAAGTTAGGAATGGGTAAACCCTTAGGCCTTGGATCGGTAAAAATTACGCCTACTCTTTTCCTAATTGATCGCGAAAGACGATATCACAAATTATTCGAAGGTGATAGTTGGCGCCTTGGTACGAAACAGGTTGAGGCTAGAAAATTTAAAGAGGTCTTTGAAAAGCATATTCTGGAAAGCACTTCTAAAAAAGAAGAATCGCTTTGGGATCTTGAAAGAATGGAACAACTTAAAACAATGCTGGATTGGAATAATACTAAGCTTAGGAGATGGTATGAGGAGACGGAATACATGGATCTAAATGAATTTGAAAAGAGACTGGTTTTACCAAAACCGATTGAAGTTAAAGGCAAGCTAACAAAGTTGAGTTAATTTAATAAATATAGAATTTAATTTTATGATTTAACGCGAAGTAGAAGCTCACATTGTTTCCTGGGGTAGGTCGCGGAGCCAATAGAGGTAATGGTTTATCTTTCTTTTTAATAATATTGGATGATTTACCTCTAGTAATATTATGTAAGTTCGCGGAATTATATTTTTACACCTTAGAACCATCTTATTATAAGTGTATTACTTCGCCCCTCTTGCAGGGGCGTGGATTGAAACTTGACAGTGCGGGAAATCCTCATACTATCGGGTTCGCCCCTCTTGCAGGGGCGTGGATTGAAACATGCCGCGGATCAGAATATACCGTGTCAAATTGGTCGCCCCTCTTGCAGGGGCGTGGATTGAAACAAAATTGATTTAAAATGAAAACAGAAGAAGATTAAAGAAATATAGAGGATATATTAATAATAGACAGAATTATTGGATTATAATGATAGAAGTTACCGAAACTTTTAAATATGGAAGAACTCAGGCTAGGGATGCATAAAAGAGGATAACCAAGAAGCAAATACTAGTTACTACCTAATTAAGCCGAATTAAGGAATGGTGTGACAAAAATGATTACCGGAGATTTTTTTATTACCCCTCATGCGGTGCGACAGTTTCAGAATAGGATTGCGCCCTGGATGAATTACGAACAAGCTTTGGGCGCAATTATTCGAGAATTGCGAGATGTTAAGGAGTTTCGTTCAACTTTAAACGGTAAAGCTTATTATGTTCGGACAAGCGGTAAATGGCATTTCCGGGCGGTAATTCAGAAAGGAGATATTTTACCCGCAGTCATTACAATTCTACGTAGTGGTAAAAGAGGGAAACGGCAAAGGAAGAGCTGGGAAGCAAACGATTAATTGTAATAAAGAAAAAACCTTGTGTGGTACAATATTGGAAAAAGGGGGAGGGGGATTGAACGTATGAGTGATAATTATATAGCACATGTAAGAAAAGATCTTGATGATTCCTGGGCTACTCCTCATTCTTTATCAGATCACTTGAAAATGACGGCAAAGATGGCTGGAAAATTTGCCGGTAAATTTAATTCGGAAGAATGGGGAAAGGTTGTGTCTTGCTAACAATACTGGTAAAGGTCGGCTGGAGTGGAAAAAATATCTTCGTCTTAAAAGTAGCTATTTTGATGGAGCAGCTCATCTGGAAGGTAAGCCTGGGAAAATGCCGCATGCCATTCATGGCGCTAAGTTAGTGGAAGAGTTACATGGCAAAAGAATCGGATGGATTTTAGCTTATCGTATTGTCGGCCATCATGCAGGACTTCCGGATTAATCGGGCGCTGAAGGTGTAGGACAATCGGTACTAGAGCTTCAACCCAAGTAAAGAAATCGATTAGTCCACCTAAAAGAAGCAAACATACAACCTATTTAACGGTAGGGGGCATTTTGAATGTACATTTCCCGAATTGCAAAAGATGGTAGGGAACAGCCAACAAGCCAGCATTTACTTGAAAGTGCCGAGTATGCCCGTAATATCGGTAAAAAGTTTATGGCATCGGAGATATGTCGAACGGTTGCGCTATTCCACGATATGGGAAAGTTAACATCAGAATTTGTCGAGTATCTCAAGGACAGCTACATGAATGAAAAGTTAGGTAATAAAAGCAACAGAAAAGGTTCGGTAGTCCATTCAACCCAAGGTGCTAAGTGTTTGTATGAATCACAATCAAGCGATAGTGATCAGATTGTGGCTTTAGCACGGGAAATCTCCGCTATCTGTATTGCAAACCATCACGGTAGTTTGATGGACGGAATCTCTCCGTGTGGAGACACTCCATTCCGTGAAAGACTTGTAAGAGAAAAAGACAATCTCCATTATGCCGAAGTAATTAAGGCTGCAGAAAAAGAGAATATTTCCATTAGTAACATGTCAGATACTCTTAAGCGATGTAGAACCGAACTGATAGAATTTATTGAAATATGTAAGGAAAATAAACTGAATGCCGCATTTATGCTCCATCTTCTGACAAAGAGCGTTTTTTCATGTTTGGTGGACTCTGATCGGTATAATGCCTATTGTTTCGAGATAAACAAAATGCCGGAAATGGAGAGACAAATGCCCCCATGGGGGGACTATGCACAGCGGTTAGAAAAAAAGGTTTCAACTTTTAAAGCGGACTCCGATCTTAACATAATCCGACAGGATATCTCTGAAAATTGTTTATTTGCAGCCGATCGGCCCAAGGGTATCTATCGATTAGATGTTCCGACCGGCGGTGGGAAGACGCTGTCCAGTCTTCGCTTTGCATTGAGTCATGCAAAAAAACACAGAGCGGAGCATGTAATCTATGTAATTCCGTACCTTTCGGTACTGGAGCAAACAGCAGATGATATCAAAAAGGCGTTACAATACAAGCCTACTGATAAATTTATTTTGGAGCATCATTCAAACCTAATCGTTAGTGACGACCCGGAAGAAGCGCAGGCGTACCGCCTTTTGACTGACCGATGGGACAGCCCTATTATTATTACAACGATGGTACAGTTTTTGGAAAGCATCTATTCGAACAAAAGTAGTAATTTACGAAAATTCCACAATATGGCCAACGCTGTTTTTATCTTTGATGAAGTTCAGTCCTTGCCCCTGAAGTGTACATATCTTTTTAACGAAGCGATCAACTACTTATATTACTGCGCAGGCTGTTCAATTTTGTTGTGTACAGCCACACAGCCTCCGCTTAACGGGACAGAAAAACCTATACTGTCAAAGCTGCCTTCTTTGGTTCCTGATATGAGCGAAGGGTTTTGCAAATTAAAAAGAACACACATAAAAAAAGACAGCATGATACCCGGAGGTTATTCGGCGGATACGTTTCAACAGTTTGTAATGAATAAATATCAAGAAGAGGGAAATTGTCTTGTTATCCTCAACACAAAAAAAGACGCTGCTAGAATTTACAATTCACTTGAAAGTTATATTAAAAAAGCAAATATACAGGAGCAGGTTGAGCTGATTCATCTTAGTACCACAATGTGCCCGGCACATCGTCTAGCTACAATAAAAACAATAAAAGAGAAAAAGCAACAAAGGGTCCTTTGTGTCAGTACTCAATTGATCGAGGCGGGTGTTGATATTTCTTTCAACTGCGTTATTCGGGCAATTGCCGGCTTGGACAGCATAGCGCAGGCTGCTGGACGTTGTAATCGCAATGGAGAAGATCCCTACGGGAAAAACGTCTATATAGTTAACCTCGCCGAAGAAAATTTGTCAATGCTTCCTGACATAAAATGTGGAGCGGATATCACATACCGAATCCTTGCGGAATCCCCATCGGACTTATTGTCTCCTGCTGTCATCCAACGCTATTATAAAGAATACTTTGAAAAGCAAAAATCCCAGATGTCTTACCCAACAAAAGAATTTGGCAATCTATATGACCTGCTGTCAATCAATCAAAAAGGAATCGGTGCTTATCAAAATAGGGGAGGAACTAACCCGCCAGCATTATGGCAGGCTTTTCAAACTGCAGGAGAGTATTTTTCTGTGATCGAACAACGTACCATTGGAGTCCTTGTTCCTTATGGGGAAGGTGTTACGCTTGCTGAAAAGTATAGACATGCAGATTTAAAGAAGAAAAATGCACTGCTTCGTCAAATCGGACGGTACTCTGTCTCTTTGTATCCTTATCAAATAAAAAGGCTTGAAGAATTAAAGGCCTTAACTTTGCTAGACGATGGAATTTTAACGCTCGACGGAAGATATTACCATGATAAGCTTGGCATAATCTTTGATACAAATAATGAATTAAATTTTTATTATGTAGGGGGGTAATGAAATGCGGTATCGCAACATGGTTGAATTTGTTGTCTATGGAAGATATGCGTTGTTTTCAGACCCGATAACAAAAGTTGGCGGCGAGAAATTTTCGTATCAGGTTCCGACCTATCAGGCATTGAAAGGAATCCTTGAGAGCGTGTATTGGAAGCCGACGTTGATTTGGTACATCGATGAAATCCGTATTATGAACAAAATCCAAACACAGTCCAAGGGCATGCGCCCGACTAAATATACAACTTCTGGCAATGATTTGGCGTATTATACATATTTGAAAGATGTTCGCTATCAGGTGCGTGCCCACTTTGAATGGAACATGAATAGACCTGAGCTTGTCGATGACCGTGATGAAAATAAGCACCATAATATTGCCAAGCGGATGATTGCGCGCGGCGGACGCAGAGATATTTTTCTTGGCACGAGAGAGTGCCAGGGATATGTTAAACCATGTGTTTTTGGTGAAGATGCCAGCTTTTATGATGATTACGGCGAGATCAATTTTGGGCTGATGGTGCATGGATTCGATTATCCCGATGAAACCGGAAAAGACAAGATGTCTGTGCGTTTGTGGAGAAATGTAGTAATGAGAAATGGGAGAATTGTTTTTCCGCTTCCTTTTGAGAACTCACCGGATATTCAGGAAAGACCTATTAAATCCATGAAAAGAAAAGAATTTATCCCTGGAGAAAATTTTCTGGGATTAAATGAGCCAGAGTTTGACGAGATGTAAGAGGGGAGGTGAGAATACATGAGTTGGATTAAAAATCTGTGTGATACATACGACGCCTGTAAAGATGCCGTTGGAATATGTAACGAAAATCAAGCCACTATGCTCTTACCGCTTGGTCACTTGCTTACTGAGCTCAATGTGATCGTATATCTAAAAAGTGATGGAACACCTTATAACGCTGAAAAGGTCAAATCATCCACTAAAAAGTTGGTTTGTATTCCTTGTACAGATGAATCTGAATCAAGAACCTCTACTAATGCTATTGATTATCCCCATCCGTTGATTGACCAAATAAAGTATCTTTCTACACAGAATTACCTTGATAATCTAAAAAAATGGATGGATTATTTGCAAGATAACCCGAAATATTTACTTGCTTATCAAGCTATTGCCGCAGTGTATTATTACATGGTAAAAGGTACTTTATTGGACGATTTGCATTCATTTCAGATACCTGCCAAAGATAAGATGGTTACCGGTTTTAGTGTGAGTCTTAATAATTTGCTTGAAGACAAATTATGGATGATGCCCGAGTTATGGGAGGCATGGATCGATTTCTATAGGAATGAAGATATCGCAAAGAGGGAAACGCAAGGTATCTGCTATATAACTGGCAATAACTCCACATATACTCAAAAACATTCTAAGAGTATCAACCGCGCTTCAGGTAACGCAAAGCTGATTACCGGAAATGATGACATAAATTTTACGTTTCGAGGACGATTCGAAGAGCCGTCACAAGCGGTTACTGTGAGTTATGAGGCTTCCCAAAAAGCCCACCAGACACTGCGTTGGCTGATATCAAAACCATCTTGTTACCGATGTGATTCACAAGCCATTATCGCTTGGGCAATTAGCAGCATACCTGATGTACCCAATTTTTACGATGATAGCTATAATATATACAACGCAGTGGCACAAACAGACCAAGAAAAACTAACACTTGCCGAGAACGTAATTTATATCGATTACGCCAACGCACTAAAGAAAGCTTTACATAGCTATGGTGTATCAAGCAAACTTAGGAAGCACGTACGTCGCATTGCTATAATGGCGACTGATACTACAACGAAAAAAGCAGGAAGAATGTCTATAACTTACTACCGTGAGCTATCTGAAGACGAATATGAAGAACGTATTGACAATTGGCACAACACCTGCAAATGGTATCAGCCATTCGGAAAAGATGCAGACGGAGTATATAAGTCCGATTATTTCATTGGGGCACCTGCGATAGAACGCATCACGTTGGCGGTGTTAGGTAAGCGTAGATCGCATAAGGACACCTCCTATAATAAGCTTGTTAAAAACCTACGTGAACAACTGGTACACTGCATATTTGACGGAGAACGGATACCCGCTTCGATGGTAATTGCTGCAATAAACCGGGCATCAAATCCTTTTGCATTGGAAAACACGGGCGCGAAGAACAATAGTGACTGCTGGCGGGATTGGAAATATGTACTTGGCGCGACTTGCGCATTGATTAAGCGCTATTATCATGATTATAAAAAGGAGGACTTTGCTGTGGAACTTGAAACCGAAAGACGCGACCGGGAATATCTGTACGGTAGATTACTGGCGGTCGCGGACAAAATTGAATCTTCTGCGCGGTATAAGCAAGATAAAACAAAAAAAGATGATCGCGCTACAAACGCAATACGCTATATGACCGTATTTTCGCAGCACCCGTTTCGTACATGGAATATGCTATTTACGCAGCAGCTCAATCCATATATACAGCAGCTTAACGGAGCAGGTTGGTATTTAAACCAGATCGAGGATATAAAACAATTGTTTGAAGACTCAAAAGCATTTGAAAGCGATGCTCCGCTTGATGGAAGGTATTTGTTAGGTTTCTTTGCCCAAAGACAAAAGCTTCGTAAAGACCCAAAAAAAAATAATGGAGGGAAAGACAATGATCTTGACAAAAAAGATTGATTTTGCAGTAGTTTTTTCCGTGAAAAAAGCCAATCCGAATGGTGACCCGCTCAATGGCAATCGCCCCCGCATCGATTATGAGGGATTTGGAGAAGTGTCAGATGTCTGCATGAAACGTAAATTGCGTAATCGCCTGCAGGATATGGGCGAGGACATTTTTGTCCAGTCGGACGACAATCGTAAAGAAGGTGATAATTTTAAAAGCCTAAAGGAACGATTTGATGCAAACGAAGAAATTAATGCTATAGTGTTTAAAGCAACCGAAGAAAAGAAGAAAACCAAAAAAAAACCGAGTATTTCCGATAAGGTAGCCAAAATATCATGTAAGACTTGGTACGATGTCCGCGCATTTGGACAAGTTTTTGCATTTGGCAATGACGAAGGCGGAGATTCCGTTTCCATTGGTGTACGTGGTCCGGTGTCAATCCAAAGTGCTGTTAGCAGAGCTCCAGTTGACATCTATTCGCAGCAGATCACAAAAAGTGTCAATCTTAAGACCGACGAAAAAGATCCGGATGGAAAGGGTTCCGATTCCATGGGGATGAAGCACCGTGTGGAATATGGTGTGTATGTCTCATATGGAAGCGTCAATTGCCAGCTTGCCGAAAAAACCGGTTTTAGTGATGAAGATGCGGATAAGTTGCTTGTCGCGCTGAAATCATTATTTGTTAACGACGAGTCGTCTGCGCGTCCGTCCGGCAGTATGAAAGTGGAAAGCGTAGTCTGGTGGCAACATAATTGCAAAAATGGGCAGTATGCCTCAGCCGATGTCCATGAAAGTATCGGAATTGAAGTAGATGAAAACAATAAGAAGCCCGTCGTAGTAATTAAAACATTGCTAGATGGTTTAGAGCCCGTCATTTATCCTGGCGAAAACAAATGACTGTCTATTGTTTGAGGTGAAATATGTACTCAGATGATGATTTTCTGCTTCTCTCCGGTATCCAGCATTTTGCTTTTTGTCGTCGGCAATGGGCTTTGGTTCATATTGAACAACAGTGGGAGGAAAATTTACTTACTTTCGGGGGAAGAGATCTCCATGAACGAGTGGATGACCCCTTTTCTGCATTGGAAACAGAGGATTAGATCTCCAGGTAGGATTCTTACACAAGGAGCGACCAGGGCGTCCTAGTCTTGCCTTGGACTTAATGGAGGAACTTCGGCCTTATCTAGTAGAACGATTAACTTTGTCATTTATAAATGACCATCAAGTAGAGGCCAAAGGTTTCATTGCTAAAGAATCTGGTGGGATAATAATGACGGATGAAATGCGAAAGGTAAATATTACTAGTTGGTAAGGTAGTAATTGGAATAATAGAGTTGAGCATGTGGGGGTATCGGAGCAAAACCTACTTATGATCCGGAAGGAGTATTAACTGTCTAGCGCGAAGTAGAAGCCCCCATTGTTTTCTTGGGCAACTCGCGAAGTTAATTGTGGTAATGGTTTGTCCAATATCAAGCAAGTTGAAGAGGATCAATTGCGAATAATATTTTGTATGTTCGCGGTATTTGTCTTTTAACCCTTAGAACCATCTATTTTTGGATAGATTACTGTCGCCCCTTATGTAGGGGCGTG
>DHOO01000116.1 GCA_002409975.1 Firmicutes bacterium UBA5388 | reverse complement strand
AGCAAAGCTGGGGTGGGCGACTACCTAAAAAATAAATAAAAGCCTAGTTAAGGCCTTTATTTAGTGGTCACTTAAAGAACCATCGTGGATCTCGTAACTCCAGTTACGGCCAGAGTTATTATCCCAGTGATCCGCGCCATCATGAAAACAAAAATTTAAGCGTGTAGAGTCATTGACTACTAAAGAAGTTCCCCAACTGCCATCCCGATTTTTTTTCATCTTAATATCCTGAACATCTTTCCACTCTTCAAAACCATAACCAGAACGTAGATAAATGTTTGTGGCGCCTTGTTTAGCCAGTCCACCTTTATATTTCAACTTAACCTCTTCGCCCATAGTAATCGGTACAGGCTCCATAAAGATTCCATCTACAACCTCTTCCAGTTTTCTTTTAGGCATTATTTAACCTCCTTAAATAATTATGGTTTATGCTATTTTGCCCAACCCTAAAGTGATCATACTTTCAAGAAATAGCAGTTTTATCATCGATCTCACATTTCGCGCCTTCCAATCATTCTTACTAATTTGCTCTTATCTTTCCCATCCCTTATGTTTAGCTGGGTTTTATTTATCATCCAGTTTATAGAGATTAATTTTAGCTTAATTTTTGTATAAAGGGTGCGAATATGAGTTTGATCTTCTTCCACGTTTAGCGCGCATCAAGCTTAATTAAAAAAAGCGCCCCAAAATTGGCAGCGCTTTTTTAAGCTTTTTTCCTTCTTTATCCTAAGAAGGCAAATTTAATAATAAAAAGGGCACATAGGATATAGGCTAGGAAATGAACAT
This sequence comes from Firmicutes bacterium UBA5388, assembly GCA_002409975.1. Classification (GTDB taxonomy): domain Bacteria; phylum Bacillota; class UBA4882; order UBA10575; family UBA10575; genus UBA5388. Next base: position 19,452 of record DHOO01000116.1, on the reverse strand, counting down.
CTTTACCCTTACCTGTAACTAGTTTGATAATCGGATACAAGATAAAAGCCAAAGCGATCCCATTGGCGATCGAAAAAGTAAAAGGCATAGCAACCATAGCAATAAATGCCGGCAAAGCTTCAGAAAAATCATCCCAATCTATCTTTCCGATATTACCCATCATCATCACGCCTACCACTATTAAAGCCGGAGAAGTAGCAGCCGCTGGGATCACACTGGCCAATGGTGAGAAAAACAATGACAGCAGGAAGAAGAAGGCAACCGAAACCGCAGTTAAACCTGTACGTCCTCCATAAGCCACTCCAGCTGCTGATTCAATATAGCTAGTAACCGTAGGTGTTCCTAAGAATGAGCCAGCTACCGTCCCAACAGCATCTGATAATAAAGCCTCGGTTCCTCGTTCCAGCTTCCCATTTTTCAAGAAGCCAGCCCGTTCAGAGATGCCAATCAAGGTTCCTATGGTATCAAACAGATCAACAAAGAGGAAGGCAAATATAATATTGAAAAAGCCAATATTTAAGGCGCCTCTGATATCCAACTTCATAAAAATATCGCCAAAACTTCGCCAATTGGGCATTGAGATCCAGGCCAGGGGATTCAGCACTGTGTTCCTCGTCTCGGCCAGCTCCGGAAAGAAGATAGCCCCAATTAAGGTAGTGCCCAAAATTCCATAAAGAATCCCGCCTCTGATTTTGAGGGAAAGGAGAACCCCAGTAATTGTTAATCCAATAATGGCCAGCAAGGCAGTACCGGAAGTAATATTACCCAACTTAATAAAAGTTGCAGAATCAGCAACTATAATACCGGCGTTTTTCAAACCAATAAAAGCAATAAAAAGACCAATACCCGAACTAATCGCAAAACGAACAGACAAAGGAACAGCATCAATAATCATTTCTCTTACTTTAAAGAGACTAAGCAGAATAAAGATCACCCCAGAGAGGAAAACCGCGCCCAAGGCTACCTGCCAACTATATCCCATCCCCAGAACTACACTATAAGTAAAATAAGCGTTTAAACCCATCCCCGGCGCTAAAGCAAAAGGATAGTTAGCCAATAAACCCATCAATAGAGTAGCGAAGGCTGCCGACAAAATAGTAGCGATCATCACTCCCTCAAAGGGCATCCCCGTATCACTAATAATTCCCGGATTAACGACAATGATGTAAGCCATCGTCATAAAAGTAGTCAAACCAGCCAAAATCTCAGTACGAATAGTTGTCTTGTTTTCTTTTAGTTTAAACAATTTTTCAAACAATTTAATTGCACCTCCAAATATTACCGGTTTTCGATCTCCTTATTTTATCAACCCTTAATTAAGAGCCTCCTTTCTTTTCCCCCATCTCACTTAGGCCTCTCAATTGATAGCTTGTCCCTAGACACTGCGCTATACTCATGCCGACAGCTAACAGTAATTAACCCAATAACTGTCCTTCTTAACTAGCTTTCTTTTCTCATATTAGGAATAAGCATGATTAGTAACTGCTATACCTATTCCCACTCAATTGTGCCGGGGGGTTTTGAGGTAATATCATAAACTACTCGGTTTACACCAGGAACTTCATTAATAATTCGTTGGGCAATCCTCTCCAATAAGTCGTAAGGAAGTCTACCCCATTCAGCAGTCATCGCGTCCTCGCTTGTTACCGCTCGTAAAGCTACTACCTGTCCATAGGTGCGTTCTCCCCCAGCGACTCCAACGCTTTTCGTATCCATTAACACTGCAAACGCCTGCCATAATTGCTGATAATATCCGGATTTCTTGATCTCCTCTAACATAATGTAGTCAGCTTCACGAAGGGTTTCGAGTTTCTCTTCAGTAATTTCGCCAATGATACGGACAGCTAATCCCGGTCCCGGAAAAGGATGACGCCACACAATCTCTTTAGGAAGTCCTAATTCCTCTCCAATCGCCCTAACTTCGTCCTTAAATAGTAACCGAAAAGGCTCCAACAGTTTAAAGCGGAGATTAGGAGGTAATCCTCCTACATTATGATGACTTTTAATCTTTACTGCCGAACCTTGTTCAGAGATACTTTCAAGCACATCCGGATAAAGCGTGCCTTGGACCAGATAATTAATTTCCCCAAGTTTAGCGGCTTCATCTTCAAAGACCTCGATAAACTCATGCCCAATAACCCGTCGTTTTTCCTCCGGGTCGATCACCCCTTTTAATTGCTCCAAAAAACGGGTAGCAGCTTGCACTCCAATTATGTTAAGATTAAATTTCTCCCGAAAAATGGAGAGTATTTGTTGAGCTTCCTGTTTACGAAGTAACCCATGATCAACAAAAACACAGACCAACCGGTCCCCAATCGCCCGATGAATTAAGACAGCCGCCACCGAAGAATCAACCCCACCGCTTAGCGCACAAAGAACTTTTTCCTCCCCCACCCGTTCACGGATTTTTTCCTCTTGTTCTTTAATAAATAATTGGGGTGTCCATAACTTTTGACAATGACAGCTTTCAAAAAGAAAATTTTTTAAGAGCGCGACACCCGCGGGAGAATTAAAAGTCGAAGGATGTTCCGGAGAAAACATCCCTCCATGCTCTCTACAAAATTGCTGTGCGTCGGCGCCAATTCCCAGCACCGGTATTCCTAAATTAAAGATTTCCGGGTTACATTTTAGTTCTCCTCGTTCTACTAAACTACTGGGTTTTCCGGAGAGAACTATTCCTTTAGCTGAAAGAGAGCTCAGCCTCTCCGGTGCAATATTATACGGAAGAATCTCGCAAAAAACCCCAGCCTCCCTAATCCTTCTCGCCAGTAAAAGAGTATATGGGGAAGCAAGATCCAGCACCACAATGGTTTCACGGGTTGACAACCACTTCCACCTCGCTCCTTCTTACTTTACCAGAAAATACTCTCGTCGCTCGTGTTAAATGATAACCTTACGAACGTAGGTCTCAAAATCCGGCAAATACCGCTCATGGCTCGTCGCAATTTTCATCATTTCATGTGTGCGGGCGGTAGCCGGCGCAAACGACAACGGTAAAAACCACAGTTCCAACTGTGGTTCATTTCTTCTCATATACTTCGGGTTTAAGTACTCCAATCATTGGTAGATGACGAAACCGCTCCGCATAATCAAGCCCATATCCCACAACAAAGCGATCGGGGATGGTAAACCCGTTATATTGCGGAAAAATCTCCACCTCACGCCTACTTGGTTTATCAAGCAAAGTACAGATCTTCAAACTGGCCGGTTTACGTGAAAGTAGATTTCCCACCAGATAATTGAGGGTTAACCCAGTATCGATAATATCTTCCACTACTAAGACGTGCTCCCCCTCAATTCCCATCTCAATATCTTTTAGAATCTGGACAGCGCCAGAAGTTTTTGTTGAAACACCATAACTGGAAACCGCCATCAAATCATATTTTAATGGAATGTTAATCTCTCTTATTAAGTCAGCCATAAACGGAAGAGCGCCCTTTAGAATACCGATAATAATTATTTCTTTACCTTGGTAATCCGTAGTAATTTCTGCCCCTAACTCTTTAACACGGGCGGCAATAGTTTCAGAGCTCAACAAGATTTCTGCTAATTCTTTCACCGATTTCCCTCCTGAATAATAAGATTTTTCGTTTCCGAAACTTATCATTCCTTTATTATCCCGTAGGTTAAGGAATTGCCTAAGTGATAAAGTCAGGGGAACGATTGAAAAATATTATACTAAGAATATTATCCCACTGGTATCTATCTGTCAAGAGCCTGCGAAGGGTCTTCCCCCAAAATTGGCTCTAACTTTTCAGTGAGCACTTGCGAGTCTAAATCCCCGATCCGCCACTCCTTTTTTACCCGTTTCAGTACCAACCGGTCCTGACGTTCTTGAATTCTGTACTCCCCTCCTTCAAAGATCTTTAATCGATAGTTCACAGTATAAGAAGGGGCTTCACTTGTCGAGTTCTTATCTTCCTCAATTGTTACCTCCTCCATCACTAAAAAGGGAGTGTTTAATAATTCGTAAGCTTGGCGCATCTTTGAAGTAACATGCAGAAAAGTAACCATATTTACGAATTCCTTTCCCACCCCTTTAGCCAGGGGTTCTTCTAATTGTAAAGTATCAAGGTTTTTAATCCCCTCATAAAAGATGTTAACCACTTCTAGTGGTTTAGTCTCAGGAGTAATTTTCTCCTCATAGCCTCCACGAGAGAGCATAATAAAGAAAATAAGGGCTACTGCGGCAATGGCTGACGGCCATTTAAATCTTTGCCAACGCCAGTACCTCTTCCTTTTCTGCTCCACTTTTTTCTTAACAAGCACCGCTTCTTCTCTAAATTTAATTCCTTCTTCTGGACTAGCATCAAAACTGCCAGTCTCTACTATTCTACCAAATTCTTTTTTTAAATAATCATGATCTGGTCTCAATTCTACTTTTTTCTTAAGCATTTTTAAAATAAGTATAGCCAAACCTTCTCCGATTTCCCCTTGATAATAGCGGGGGTCGATTGGTTCTTCTTGCAAAATAGCCGTAACTGTCTCTCTCCTGTTTTCCAAAGGAAAGGGAAAAACTCCAGTGACTAAAGAATACATCGTAAGACCTAAAGTATAAAGATAAGACTTTGCGGACCAAGAAGACCCGGCAATAACTTCAGGCGGGGAGTAATACTCTCGATCCTCCCCACCTCTTCGGTAAGGAGCTAAAAGATTCTGAATCCTGGGGTCCAACATCCCCCACCCACCTGAACCTAAAGGAAAAAGATCCCCAGGAAAAAATCCTCCAAAAGCCAGTTCTGTTTCTTCCGCAATCTCCACCAGTCCCAGCATCGCAATTGCTGCTTCCGCTACTTCTCGTGGAGAATACACCTTTAACCCTTTCCTTGGCCAATTCTTCCATAACTCATCATCATAGGAAAACATTAGACAAGTCTCTTCTTTAAACTTTACGATCCCCAGGTAACAAACAATCTTTAATTTACCTTTAATATCAAGTGGCTTTTGAATAATTTGCCTAAGATCCGATAACAGCTCAATATACATCCTTTCTTTCGAAGAAAGGGTGAGATTTAGAGGTTCCAATAACTGTTTTTCTCCCCGTTCATTATCGACTAAATAAAGAAATCTCCCATCAGCGGCGATTTTTGTTTCCTTTAAAGTTAACCCCATCATCAATCCCTCCGTTAAGCTTTAATGAAATACTAAAAATGCATAAAGAACAATTAGTTCTATGCCGAAGATCTATATATCAGGTTAATTAAAGAGAAAAAAAAATTTTTGTTCCTCAAAGTGCTAAAGTTTAACATAAAAGTAATTTCGCTTTACTTATTTTGGCTATATGTATTATATAATGTTAGTAAATTACTAATATATCAGGATTTATAAAACCCCATAGTTCACTTCTCAAGAAGGATCAGTTATAATATAATTCTAACGAAGACCCCCCCCTCTTTTCAGTGTTCGCGCTTAAATTGTTATAACAAAGAAGGGATTAAAGTGGAAGTTTCCTTCAAAGATCATAAAATAAAAACTCGTCTTCAGATTAACCGGAGATTACATCAAACCGCTAGTCTAATATTTTTGTTAATAGTTTGTTTCCTGCATTTATTTCCAAATCGACCATTAAGTTCTTCGACGAGTTATTTTATCTTTGTTTTTTTATATCTGATCATGAGCTTGTTGATAAAAGAATATTTATTTAAACAAGTAAACTTATCAGTCCCTAAGTTGTTCTGGCTTATAGATCTTCTTGATGTTTCTCTTGTCTCCTTCATCTATTACTTGGGATATTTCCCGATCAACTTTTTACTCTCCCTTTATCTTTTAGTGATTTACCTTTCAACCAGACAGTTCTTTACTGGAGAGATCTTTTATATCACTTTTCTCTCCATGGTTGGTCTGCTCATTAACACTGCCCTTCTTTGGGCCAATAATTCGATGCTCAATCACGAATTAGGGTATTCCCCTTTCTCTATTATCTTTGCTCTCCTTAGCATACTTCTATCTGGACTGTTAGCTTTCTCTTATTCCAAAACCGACCACCATCTAACCCACCGTCTTGAAGAGATGCTTAATGAGAAAGAAACAGTATTAGAAGAAACTCATCTCACCCATGCTAAACTTGAAGAGAAATATGCCTTCGCCTATACTTTAACCCTTATTCAACAGTTTCTTTTGGAAGAATTAGATGAGGAAAATCTTCTTACCAGGATCACAGATATCATTCAAGGAGTGTTAGGTAGTTTTGCTTGCGCTATTTTAGGAGTAAACAAAGATCATCAGATTGAACTCTTAGCTTTTTCCGGCAAAGAACTATTCCCTGCTTTGCTGGAAGTTACCAACCAGGAAGATAGCCTAGTTCTCCAGACCATCCGCTCCCAAACGATCCATGATGAAAATTCCGCCTCTGCGGTAGAACTAAAATACTGGAGACAGCAAGGAATTAAATCCCTGGTTACTATTCCTTTATCAACAAAAGTAGAAACCTTAGGGGTAATGCTCGCCGCCAATTTACATAAACTCTCCTTTAATCAGGAACAACAAGAGCAAATGATGATCATTGCTAACCAAGTAAGCTTGGCTTTAGAAAACACCAGGCTTCATAAAGAGACTCAGCGCATGGCTTGGCACGATTCTCTAACTGGTCTATATAACAGAAACTACCTAGACATTTTTCTCTCGATCGTACAAGATAATAACAGGATAAAGCTAGGATGTATGCTTTTTGATCTCGATTACTTCAAAGAAGTTAATGATACTTATGGTCATTTGACTGGAGATCAGGTACTGAAAACAGTGGCTGCTATTTTAAAAAAACATTCTACCTCTGGGAAGATTGCCGCCCGCTATGGTGGAGAAGAGTTCATCATCCTCTGCCTTGACATTAATCTCCAAGACTTGTTTCACCTCGCTGAGACCATTAAGCAAGAAGTGGCGGAAACTCCTTTCTTTACCACCAAAGGCCAGCAATTTAATCTGACCATCAGTTGTGGGATCGCTTCAATCCCAGAGCATTCTTCCACTATTCCCGAGCTTTTTGCGCGAGCGGATGAAGCCTTATACCAGGCCAAAAATTCCGGAAGAAATCAAGTTAAAATTTATAGTTTACTTTGATCGACAAATATCGTACTGTTGTCTTTGAGGCGCAAAAAGAAAGAACATCGCATATTGGAAAAAGGAGGTCTTGTTTTATGGAAAAGGCGGTAGTTACTGTCATGGGAGAAGATAAAGTAGGGATTGTCGCCGGAATTGCCAAAGAATTAGCAGTTAACAACTGTAACATTATTGATATTAGTCAAACACTTCGCCAAGGAATTTTTGCTATGATCCTCATCATTCAGTTGCCAGAGACTCTTGCTCTGCTTTACCTTAGAGATCGGCTGGAAGAAGCCGGTGAAAGATTAGGAGTAAAAGTGGTGCTGCAACATGCGGATATTTTCCAATATATGCATCGTCTCTAATCTAGGCTAATTGCTAGATTGTGTCGCGACCTCAAATTTTGGTAACAAACGCAATTAGCTTTAATCTTAAATCCCCCAGGAAAACTTGGACAATAAATAAAAGGAGTGCTGTTCTTGGCCTATTCATCTGAAGAAATTATGGAAACCATTAATATGGTGGAAAACCTCCATTTTGATATCCGCACTGTTACGCTAGGAATCTCTCTTTTTGATTGTGGTGATCCCAACCCATCAGCTGCCGCTCAAAAAATATATGATAAAATTACTAAAACTGGTGCGCAGTTAATCTCGACAGTCCGAATGATGGAAAAAACATATGGTATCCCGATTGTAAATACCAGAGTTGCTGTGACTCCAATTTCCCTTTTAGACCATGGTTACTCAAGTGAAGACTTTCTGGTGATCGCTTACGCCCTTGAGAAGGCTGCCAATACCTTAGGCATAGATTTTCTCGGTGGATTTTCGGCATTGACGCAAAAAGGTTTCACCAAAGGGGACTTGAACTTAATAGCCATAATCCCTCAAGTCCTTTCGACCACAGAAAAAATTTGTGGTTCCTTGAACGTCGCTTCCACCAAGGCCGGAATTAATATGGATGCGATTAACCACGCCACCGAAGTAATTTTTAAAGCCGCCGGCTTAACTGCGGAACGAAATGGAATTGCCTGCGCCAAGCTAGTAGTCTTTGCCAATGCTCCAGAGGATAACCCTTTTATGGCTGGAGCCTTTCATGGAATTGGTGAAGCCGACGCCGCAATTAACATTGGGATTAGCGGACCGGGAGTTGTTCGAGCCACCATCGAACGTTGCCCTGATCATGACCTCGGAGCGCTCGCCGAGGAGATTAAAAAGACCGTCTTTAAAATCACCCGCGCCGGAGAATTAATTGGCAGAAAAGTCTCAAAAAAGTTGGGGGTAGCTTTTGGCATTGTCGATCTCTCCCTTGCCCCCACACCGACTCCCGGCGACAGCGTGGCTAATATTCTTGAAGCCATGGGGCTTGCGTGCTGTGGCGCTCATGGCACTACAGCTGCTTTAGCTCTCCTCAACGATGCCGTTAAAAAAGGAGGGGCGATGGCTAGTTCTTCCGTGGGCGGGCTTAGTGGTTCATTTATCCCAGTAAGCGAAGATGCGGGGATGATCGCCGCTGTTCAATGTGGCGCCCTTTCCTTGAGTAAATTAGAAGCGATGACCGCTGTTTGCTCCGTAGGATTAGATATGATCGCCATTCCTGGGGATACTCCCCAAGAAATAATTGCCGCTTTAATCGCTGATGAAATGGCCATTGGGGTAGTAAATAATAAAACAACCGCCGTGCGCATTATTCCCGTCCCAGGTAAAAAAGTCGGAGATAAAGTCTCTTTCGGCGGTCTCTTAGGTGAGGCTCCGGTGATGGCCGTAAATAATTATAGTCCAAAAAAATTTGTAGAAAGAGGAGGCCGGATTCCAGCCCCACTCAGGGCTTTAACTAACTAATTATTAGCCGCAACCCGTTGATCTTCCATCATTACTCGCCCACCCTTATAACTAATTAAATAAGGCAGGAAATCAACCTGCGCGCAATATGTAATATCGGCGGCAAAACCAATTGAAGCCAGATATCTAGTATGTTCCGCCTGATATAAGATGGCGGCCAACTCTGAAGTTTTACCTCCGACCAGATGTCGGTAACTGATTAATCCTAACTGAGCAGCGTCAGTTAATTCAACTTCTACCTCTTGAGCAAGTAAATTTTCCACAATCAAGCCGGCGCAGAGAAGATCATCCAAACCCAGTTCCCCATTTCTACCCGCACAAAATAAGACTACTTCTTGTTTATCTTTTAGATATAAACTAGTCCTTCCGGCGTTTAAGAACGCCCCAATTAATATTTCAGCCGCATTTTGCGCCTCTTTTAAAGCTTTCGTCCCGTTAGAAGTACATAAAATAATTCTTTTCTCCGCCACAACCTCCGCTGAATATTCCAGCGGCGAATTTCCCAGATCAAAACCAGGAATTTTTAAGCCATTTCTTTCTCCGCCAGTTAAACAACAAGCCCCAATCTGTCTGTTTATAAAAGCGGCATCACCCGGTTCAGCTACGGGAAGAAGATCGACACAGCCATTAGCTAGCGCCGTAATAATAGTGCTGGAAGCGCGGAGAACATCAATCACCACTACAGTTTTCTCATGTAATTCCCTATTAGTCTTAATTCCTGAGGCTAAAATCAGATCTATTTTCATGCTGTCATTCACCCCAAATTCATTCTCCTAGGAAAGAGACTTTCCCTTTATCTTAGTCGTCAATATTAAGCTTCACTTAAGCTTTTTGCGTTGTATCCTTTTTAAAAGGTCCTGATACAATATATAGTGTCTGACTGGCATTAGGTTATCAATATATTGTATTGGAATAATTAAATTAAAAGACAACGCAAAAAGCCCTTACTTAGTCTCAAGTTGCGAAATGAAAATTTTTTGAGCTAATTTTGCAATTCTTTCAATTACGAGAGAGCTCCGCCGAGAAACAAGTAACCAAATTTATTTATAATTATAGCGGAAAGGCTCTGTTAAGTATTCTATTTCCCGGGGATGCAAACGCCAATAAGGACCAGAAAATTCACCCGGTAAAGTAACTGAAAGGAGATTCTCTTGGAGATCGAGATTTTTAAATACAAGATACAACCCTAAAACCTCAGTTAGGTTTAGGTCAGTCTGAAGATAACGTTTAGTGATCCCTAAAATTTCAGGCGCTCTACTCGCTACCTGTAAAAAGGTTTCTTTATCTTTTAATTTGGTGGCTAAAGCAATCATAAACTGCTGTTGCCGTCTTGTGCGAGTAATATCTCCTAGCGCATCGCGACGAAAACGAACATATCCCAAGGCGTCATACCCATCAAGCTTTTGGAGCCCAGGTTGGAGATCAATTTTAAAACCGGCATTCTTGTCTTCATAGATCATCCGTTTATCCACGGTGATCTCTACTCCTCCCACTAAATCAACTATTTCTTGAAAGCACTCGAAATTAAGTAGAATATACCGGTCAACTGGCATCTCCATTACCTTTTCAACCAAAGATTTAGTAAGCCCATATCCCCCATAAACGTGCGCCATGTTAATCCTCTCCATGCCATAACCAGGGATCTCGATCAAGCTATCGCGGGGAATAGAAAATAGCGCTGCTTGCTCCAGGTTTGGCCTTAAAGCCAGAAAAAGCATAGTATCAGTCCGCGGGAGCTCCTCTTCGCCCTGAGGATCAAGGTTACTCTGATCAACTCCTAATACTAGAATATTCATCGGGTTCTTCAAAACCTCATCAGTCCGGTCTTGTAAACGGTCAACCGTTAAATAAAAAGCCAAATGGCTTAAGAGCATAAGAGCCGTGGCGCTCACCAGAAGTTTTTGCGAAAGTCGCGGCTTTACAGTGACAGAACTTGTTAAAGGTTTCAACTGAATCCCTCCCCCTTGGCCAAGAAAGCGGAGTCTACCTACAAGGGCTCCGCTTTCTTAAATCAACCTATCTTTTCCTCTCCTTCTTCATTAGGTTGTTCTGTAAAAGAAGCGAGCAACTTCATAAAATCAGCAGCTTCCAACGTCTCTTTCTCCAGAAGAGCATCGGTAATACTATTCAGCTCTTCACGGTGAGTATTGATAATCTCTTCTGCTCTTTTATAGGCTTGCTCAATCAGAGTTTTCATCTCTCGATCAATCGCCGATGCCACTTGCTCACTATAGTTCTTATCTCTGGAGATGTCGCGACCGAGAAAGACTTGTTCTCCATGGCCATGGCCAAAGGTCATGGGCCCAAGTTCATCACTCATCCCATACTCCATGATCATCGTTCTTACTAGTTTAGTGGCGCGCTCTAAATCATTTCTGGCGCCGGTGCTAATCTCTTTTAAAGCAATCGCCTCTGCCGCCCGGCCTCCTAATAAAAACACAATATTCTCCGTTAGTTCAGTGCGTGTAGCATAGTTTTTATCTTCTAAAGGAAGGGCTAAGGTATATCCTCCGGCTTGACCCCGGGGAATAATTGAGACCTTATGAATCGGGTCGATAGTCGGCAGAAAATGTCCTACCAAGGCATGTCCCGCTTCATGGAAAGCAGTGAGTTGTTTCTCTTTCTCACTCATAATTCGGCTTTTCCGCTCTGGCCCGGCGATTACCCGTTCAACGGCCTCCTCACAATCATTCATCGTAATCAACTTTTGATTCTTCCTCGCTGCCAGGAGAGCAGCTTCATTCAGAGTATTAGCGAGGTCAGCGCCAGTAAATCCAGGGGTGCGACGGGCTAAGACCTTAAAATCTACTTCCGGCGCTAACTGTTTCCCTTTAGCATGAACATGAAGGATTTCTTCCCTTCCCTTAATATCGGGAATATCTAAAGTCACCTGACGGTCAAAACGTCCGGGGCGCAGTAAGGCCGGGTCTAAAACATCCGGACGGTTGGTGGCCGCCAAGATAATAATTCCGGAATTAGGTTCAAACCCATCCATCTCTACCAGCAGTTGGTTTAAGGTCTGCTCCCTCTCGTCATGTCCCCCTCCGAGACCGGCGCCACGTTGTCTACCCACCGCATCGATCTCATCAATAAAGACAATACAGGGAGAATTCTTCTTTGCAGTCTCAAATAAATCCCGCACCCGCGAAGCGCCCACACCAACAAACATCTCCACAAAATCCGAACCACTAATGCTAAAAAATGGCACCCCAGCCTCACCAGCTACCGCCTTAGAAAGGAGCGTTTTTCCGGTTCCTGGGGAACCTACTAACAGAACCCCCTTGGGAATTCTCGCCCCCAGCTCCGTAAAACGTCTGGGCTGTTTTAAAAACTCAACAATCTCCACTAATTCTTCTTTAGCTTCATCGGCTCCCGCCACATCATCAAAAGTCACTCTCGATTTTTCTTCAGCCGTATAAAGCCGAGCCCGGTTTTTACCAAAAGAGATCGCTTTATTCCCAGAGTTCTGCATCTGATTAATTAGGAAAAACCATAAGCCGACAAAAATCAGAATTGGTAAGATGTTAGGGATAATAAAAGACCACCATGGCTCGGTCTTTTGCTTATAGACCCTCTCAACACCGGCCCTGCTCAAGGGAACTTCATATACTTCAGAAGCTAACGAAGGACTAGGTCCTTGCGAGACAAAGTCTTTGACCTCTTTCCCGTTAACTGAATATTTCCCTTCAATCTGACCATCAGTGTAGACGGTTACTTTTAACACATCACCCTGTTCTACCTTGGTCAGAAATTGATCCCAAGTCCAAGTCTCTACGGTCTTATTAACCCCAAAAAAAGTCCATAAAACAAATAAGGAAATGGAAACCAAAACAAGATAAAAAATTAATTCTCTAGCAAAACGCAAATATAAACCCCCTCTCGAGGTTAAAAATGTCATAGGTAATATTATACCATAGCCAAATACTTTCTACAACATTACTCTGTATGCTGATATTTAAGATAAAGTATCCGTCGGCTATCTTTGGTGATCCTCTTGCGCTGATCCGGTCGGACCCCCATTACTCCCAAAACCGTCTCTTCCCGGTCCACAAGGAGCGGATATAAAGCGCGCTGTGATAAAGGAATTTTGGCATCGATCAAAAAATCCTTGATTTTTTTACTTCCTTTAAGTCCCAGCGGAGAAAAACGATCTCCCGGTTTTCGATTTCTTAAATAAACGGGAAAAGCAATCTCCTCGGCATCCAGGTAAAATTCAAAAGGTGAAGTCTCTTCCCACTTAGCAGGGAGCTGTTCCAAAGTCAACCATCTACTCTCAACTTTCCCTTTTCCTCCCGGTAACAAGGTCAACCCTGGAATGTTTACCGGTATTAAATACTCATTATTAACCTCCTTCTTGACTTCCTCCGCCTGCGCTTGACCCAGGAGCAAGCATTGGCTTTCCCTCCGACAACTAACTCCACCTGGAAGATGAATACTCTTCCCCTCTACCCCAGCTAAGAGCTGAAGCACAGCCTGAGAATGGTTAAAACCCAAACGGGCGCCGGGAGAAGCTAAACTGAAAAACAACTGACGAAAGACCAGTCTTTGCAGAGCTGGAGGCAGTTCCAACCAGTCTCTCACTGGTGTAAGATAGGAAGCTTTCTGGTTTGGTTGTAACCGACCATCAACGAGTAATCCCCATTTACTTAAAACTTCCCCTGCTAAACCTTCCATCACCTCGTTCCATTCCCGACAGATCTCCGCGGTCTCTTTTAACCTCCCTCCAAGCTCCGGTTGATATTCACTTTGCAAATAAGGAATTAAAGAGTGGCGAATTCTATTCCGGAGATAAACCGGCTTGGTATTAGATTCATCTTCTGCCCAACTCAATTTTAAATCGCGGGCATAAGAAACAATTTCTTCTCTTCCCACCTCAATCAAGGGACGAATATACTTCTGCCGCACCGGAGGGATCCCAGCCAAACCTTCAGGCCCTGCTCCAGTCAGAAATCGCATTAAAACTGTTTCCCCTTGATCATCAGCTTGATGGCCAAGAGCGATTTTATCGCTCCCCAGTCGCTGGGCGGTCTCCCCCAATAAGCGGTATCTCTCTTCACGCGCCGCTACCTGCAAGGAAGATTTCCCTTTCTGCGCGTGCAAATCAAAAGCAATCCTTTCAATAAAACACGGTAAAGAATGCTTCTTCGCATACTGCGCCACCATTTTCGCTTCATCCTCAGCTTTCGCTCTTAACCCGTGATTTAAGTGAAAGACTGAAAGGTTAAGCCTCAAAGGTAATCTTTGCAAAACAGAAAGGAGGACCATGGAATCTACTCCTCCCGAAACAGCAACCAACACTTCTTCTCCCTCAGACAACATCTGATAACGGCTGATCGTCGCTAAGACCTTCTCTTCAAAAGACCTCATCTCTTCACCTTCTGAACCATAACCAACGGTAGTTAGGGGAACCTTTGGTTCCCCTAACAGAATACCATAACGCTTAATTATCCATAACCCTTAACGAATTCTCTACTGATAAGTTTCACATGTTTCTCAAATATCCTGTTTAAAATTTGTTAATCAATTGATGGAATTGCATAATTACCTTAAGCATAGGGTCAATCCTTAAATTAGAGAGAAGACCGCCGATCTTCAATCTGTAATACCATAATAGTGAGATCATCATTAATCTCCCCGTCCGTTTCGATTTTAGCCAACTCCAACAAATATTCACTGAAAGGTTCCACACCAGCCATTTCCACTCGTTTCAGGGTTTTCAAAATCCAATCCTCACCATTGGTTCGGAGATTAGCTGCGCCATCACTTACCATCACGATCAGATCGTGATGATTTAAGTAATCCCGGTAATATTCAGGTTCAATCGCGTTCATAATCCCAATCGGGAGGGCAGTCGACCGGATGACATGAACTTCCCGCCCCTTCTTAATATAAGTTGGAGCCGAACCAATCTTAAAGAGCTCACATTCACCAGTAAACTGATCAAAAAGCAAAAGATCTAGAGTGGCAAACTCTTCTTCTGGAGTTGCCAGTAAGAGCAATGAGTTTAAAATCTTAAGCGCAAACCTTTTTTCCAGCCCAGCCGTTAACAGCTTACGGATCAAATTAACAGTGGTGTTACTAATCATCGCTGCTTTTTCCCCGACTCCCATCCCATCGCTTAAGAGGCCTAATAACCAACCGTCGTCCATCATCTCAATAGTCTGACAATCCCCAGAAATTTTATTACCTGCCTTGGGAAGTTGAACGACAGCTGAGCGCACCTCATATCGTTTTTCAGGAGAAAGGTAAAACCAACATTTTTCCTCCTTTTTCCTGTTACAATGCTGCTGACTGACAGTAAAACGTTGGCCGAGGATTTCCGATACTAGAGGAGCAATTGTCAGTCGGCATTCTTGAAAGCCATGACAGGATTGTTTCTCGAACAGAACCTGGGATCTATTCTTCTCTCCAGTTTCAAATAGATTAATCCCAACCTCAACCAATCCCATTTTTTCCAAAGCTGTTTTTAACTTTTCTTCCGTTTCTAATGGAAAATTCAGCTTAACCGTAAATTTACTCGCCATTTCTATAATAAGGTCAGAGATCCCAGCCACTTGTTCAGCTAGAAAGAGTTGGGCTTCATAGCATCGCCGACGCCAATAATATCCGGACTTTTCCTTTTCAACTTTAAAATTAATAGTCGCCAATAAATAGTCTTTCTTTATACATTCTTTCGCTAGATGTCCTTTTAGATTACTGATTCTCACCTCCCCCCCGATTTCTGCCCAGGCGAGCAAATCAAATAGTTCTCTGTAAGTTAGATAAAAACGTTCTTGCCAGCAATAATTATATTTTGGGCAACTACGGCAATTTTTGTCCGCAATATCCTGGAAATAGGAGATAATTTCTTGTTCCCCTCGCTCTTTACCATCTATTGATTGCGGGCGAAAGACCCGAGAAACCTCAAGAAATAAATCGGCTAAGCGGCTAAGTTGGGACGTAACTTCTTCAACGAGCAAGCTTTTCTTGTTTTCTAGGGATTTCTCTTCTCCACTTAAAATAAAACTTCTTTGCCACCAGTGACGAATTTTTTTAGGAATGAGTAGAAAAAGGATAATCGCCACCGCTCCCTGGGTTAGCCCTTCAATTACTCCCGCCGACCCCCACCAGAGCATTGCGGTTAAGGTCATTGGTAGTAATACTCCTAGGATGACGGCAACTCTTCCTTTTTTTCCCCCTAAGTCAACCAGCAGGCTACTACCGGCGACCAACGGTAAATACCAAGAGGGCGCTTCTCCAAAAAAGAGTTCACCCAATAAAAAAGAGAGGCCCATTGCCAGTGCCGGACCGTGTCGAGGTTTACTACCGACCACCATTAAAACAAATAGAACAAAAAAAAGATGAAGGGTAAACATCCATCTTTCTGTTTCAAAGATAACAAGTCGCGCTAGCGTAATATAGATGACTAAGGTTAATAGCCCAAGGGAGATGTTAACTTTATCTCCGGTTGGAGGTGGAAGTTTCTTCTTTTTTAGGCTGTGCTCAATAGATAATAACCCTGGCGCTAGAAATTTAGCCCCCATCCACGCGCTGAAGGCTTCCACCACTTCTCTTACCCATAAGTAGTCTGCTTTTTGCCATAAAACCAAGGCCAAGCCAATACCCATTGTTAACAGGAGATAAATAAGATATTTTTGACGAGAATAGCCCCGTCTCCATAAATACAAGTCTAATAACACCGGAAAAGAAAACACTCCTCGCGGAATATAGACCCCTTTGACGCTCCCCTGCAAGAAGAGTAATGCCGAGCTAATAATTAATAGTCCCCCGGGGAGACCAGCCACCACCCAACTACCAGCGAAGGTCAGCCCTAACGGGGTAATCCCAGAGGCAAACTTTTTTCCTGAAAAAAAAGCAGTTAAACCAAGACCTCCGAGGATTAGAAGCCATTCGTAAAACCCTTTGCTCTCCTTGGTGCCTCTTTTCTCACTTTTTCTTCCGAAAGGGATCGTTTTATCCTGAGCAATCGAAACCGAGCTTGCTTGTTTTCTCATTCTTACAACTCCTGCCCTTGCGTTGTAACAACGCAAGGGCTTTACTTAATTAATTATGCAATTCCCTCTTACTAATAATTAAACATAAAAATATTATAGCAAATTTTCTGATATATTTATGTCGATTACTCACAGGACAAAAATCCGCTTTTTTCTATGAATTCATTGTTTTTCCTTCAAAGGGGGAAGTGGTCTCAACCACAATGGCATAAGGATTGTAAAAGACAAAAAGCCAAACAGTGGGTAAAACCTCTTAATTAAATGGGCAAAACCGATCCGACTGACTAGGACCGCCAGGATTAACATTAAAAATAACTTTCCTAAGTAGTTCTTACTTTTTTGTAGATTAAACCGAGAAACTAACCCATAAGCATCGGCGATTAAAGTAGTAAAAAGTTCCCCCCATAAAACAAAAGAAAACAAATAACGCCACCACTGCTTCCAATTCTGAGTAAGATAAAACAACGGAAGGTCAATAGAGGAAAAATCGTATTTGCTGAGAAGCATATGGAATAACAGCGCCAAGCTTCCTAGAGCTAACCCTCCCATTCTCCCCCCCCACTTGAGAATTTCTGGGTCAGATTCGATTTGATATAAATTTACCAAGATCGGAAGAGCCATCACCAAATTATAGGCGCTATACTGTAAAGCCGCTACTAACCAGAACCCGGAAGGTATTGGTTGCCCGCTCATCGGCGCCATCATTCTTTTTCCATAAAGATTAAGAATCAGACCAGTAAAGAAAAGCAAAGGGACAACTACTAAATTTGCTCCTTTAAGGCCGGCCAAACGTTTACTTAAAACCAAAATGGTTAATATTACAGTCGCCCCACATCCAACCTCTCGTCCCCAACCAAGCTCGGTGGCAACCGCCCCTGAACCAGCCAACATAACACCAGTTAATAAAAAAATAAAACCAGTCATCATTAAATCACAGAGATACCCGTAACTGACGCCTACCACTTCCTTGAGGAAATCTCGGTACGATTCGGCTCCAATCCTTCTTCCCCACTCCATGGCTTTTGCGCCCAAAAACCCAAGAATGATGATAGATAGCAGCAGTCCCCACGTACCCTTCGTTTGGTAACGGGAGAAAAAATACCAGATCTCTTGACCAGAAGCAAACCCCGCCCCGACCACTGTTCCAATATAAATGAGAGCTACAATCATTACCCGCGTGAAACGATTCATTTTATTTCCTCCTGAAAAACCGGTTCCACCAGTATTCCCTCTGCACCCGCTCCATGGGAAATAGCTCTACCCACTCCACCTCCTTACCTTGATAGTAAAAACTGATCTTTCCCACCGAAGCCCCGGCTTTTACCGGTGGGATCAGCGCTCCATAGTCTAAAATCACTTTTTTCTGCGCCTCCCCTTCTTTCCCCTTTGGAATTACCACCATTAAATCTCTCCGTGGATAAAGGGAGACTACCGAAGGAGCGCCCTGACGGATTTTTACCTCTGTTACAGGTGTATCAGCTTTACACAATAGTTTCAAAGAAAAATTACTAAAGCCATATTCCAAGAGACGAGCCGATTCTCCCCAACGATCCGGACTGTTTAAAACCACAGCAATAAATTTTCTGCCATCTCTCGTGGCCGAAGCTACTAAACAATACCCCGCTCGACTTGTTGTCCCGGTTTTTACCCCATCAGCTCCGGCAAATGACCAGAGCAACCGGTTTGTATTCCTGGCAATCCTGCTTTTTTCCCCCAAGTACCATTCGATCGCTTCTTCTTTCGCCCCCACGATTCTCGAGAATTCAGGGTGAGCAAAACCATACCTGGTAATTTGAGCCAGATCAAAAGCGGTGGTATAATGGTTGGGAGTCGTTAAACCATGCGTGTTACGAAAATTACTATTTAAAGCCCCTATTTCTTTGGCCTTTCTATTCATTAGGCGCACAAAGCCTTGCTCTGAGCCGGCGACATGTTCAGCTAAAGCTACACAGCCATCGTTCCCCGATCTGAGCAGCACCCCTTCAAGTAACTCATGGAAAGAAATCATCTCCCCAGCTTTCAACCACAGGCTAGACCCGCCGGTCCCGGCCGCCTTAGGACTAATAATGACAATATCATCAAGCTTACCTTTTTCCAAACAAACAATCGCCGTCATAATTTTTGTCGTACTGGCCGGCGCTCTTTGTTGGTGTTCGTTTTTAGCATATAAAATCATCCCGCTAACAGCTTCCACCAAAATAGCCGCACTAGCGTATATCTTTGGCCCTGTAGTATAATCTGGAAGGTAAACTAAAGACGGGTATTTATTAACCCGTTGGTAATCGCTCTCTACCGGTAGAATTTTTTCCAGCCCCTTAAAGCAGGTAATTGCTACTATTAAGCCAAGGCCGATCCAGATCCACCTCCAGGGTTTCATGTTATGTAGAACACAAATAATTCTCATCGTAACACCTCTTTTACCTTCAATTTTTATGCGAATTTCCTTTTTAAAATGACGCCTGTTTTTTGAAGAAAAAAAAAGACCCTAACGGGTCCATTCATCTCTAATCACTTGCTCGTTGCGTCTCAACGTTCTGGATAAATCGAAACGTCCGGAGTACCGCCCGGACTGAGCAACG
>DHOO01000075.1 GCA_002409975.1 Firmicutes bacterium UBA5388 | reverse complement strand
CTATATATTGTATTGGGACCTTTTTAAAAGGATACCACGCAAAAAGCTTAAATCAAAAAACGGGGGATAGAGGAATCTATCCCCCGTTGGCTTAAAAACTATCCTATTTCCATTCCCATTCAAACATATTCCAACTATTAGTAGCTTGGGTAGGATTGGGTTTGAAGTTTCCAAGATTAGCCGGGACAGCAGCTATTTCGTTATAGAAATAAACAAAGAGATAAGGCACATCTTCAGCTAAAATATCCTGAATTTCATAATAGATCTCTTTACGTTTCTCCAGATCAGGCTCTTTTAAGCCAGCATCCAAGAGCTCATCCATCCTGGGATTGTTATACGCCACGTAGTTCTGGCCGGTAGCGCCGGTAGCCGGATCGACAATTTGGCCAGAATGGAAGAGAGTCTTACAGTCCGGATCGAAACCAGAGATCCAACCAAAGACAATAATATCAAACTTAACATTATCCAGAATATCACCAAAGAGGGTAGCGGCCTCGTAGTTCTGGATGGTTACCTGACAGCCAATGGAATCCCATTCTTGCTTACAGATTTCATTGAATTTCTCACGAATCTTATTTCCACTATTGGTGCTAATGGAAAAGGCCAGTTTCTTCCCATCTTTAACCCGTACCCCATCGGCGCCTGACTTCCATCCGGCCTCATCCAACAGTTGTTTAGCTTTTTCTACGTCATAATCATATCTTTTAAGATCCGGTTTATGCGCCCAGCTGCTGGGAGCAATACTGGTATCAGCCCAGGAACCAACCCCGTCAAGAACTGTCTCCATAAACTGCTCTTTGGGGAAAGCATAACAGAGCGCCTGTCGGACCCGTTTGTCCGCAAAAATTGGGTTTCTCATATTAAAGTCAGCGTGCATATAGATAAAAGCCGGGTATTTATGAACCTCAATCTTCTGCCCGGATTCCTTCATCGCTAATAATTCCTTGTACTGGTTAGCCTGAGCGCCGTTGTAAATATCAATCTCTCCGCTCTTAAACTGAGCAAGCATCGCATTGGTATCAGGAACAATTTTATAAACTATCGTTTTGATCTTGGGCAATCCTTTACGGTAATAGCCATCGAACTTTTCTAACTTAACATACTCGTTAGATTTCCATTCCGCAAACTTATAAGGTCCCGAACCCACCGGGTTGCGAGAGAAATCTCCGCCTTTGGTTAGAGCATTGCCATTCGCAATGAACTCCTTCTCCAAAATATGTTTGGGCGGGATCATGCACTCCGAGTATGCCCAAGACTCAAGCCAAGTAACATCTAATTCTTTTAAGGTGATTTTAAAATTGTAGTCATCAATGATCTCAAACTTGTCAATTTTCTCCCACATGCTTCGGGAAGGAACAATGTTACCGGGAGCCATTTTCATCTCATAAAGAAACTCCACATCCTCAGCCGTCAGTTCTACTCCATCATGGAATTTCACGCCTTTCCGAAGTTTAAAGGTGTATTCCAACCCATCTTCACTAATCTCCGGAAGTTCCTCCAAGAGATCCGGTTCAAACTCCAGATCTCCATTTACCTTAATCAGAGTAGAGAAAATTCCATTCATCATTATTGTTTCAGCTGAAGCTTCCGACAGAATCGGGTTTAAGGTCTCGATATCAGTAAGAGTGCCCCAAACCAACACATCTTTCTTGGGAGCAAGCACCGATTTGGTTTCAAAGACATAATACAAACCAATGGCTACTACCAAGACAGCCACCAAAATTAAAACTAAGGTTTTTTTCTTCACTTTCGTTAGTCTCCTCCTTTTTTATATAAATCAACGTCACACTGAATATAATGTATGTCTCTATATAATTCTCAATTAATGCAATTTATCCTTCTCTCAAGACATATATTTGTTCAATAAATTTTTATCTAATTTTAACTTACGATCAAAAAACCGTCCTTCTCTTACAAAGGACGGTTATTTTCATCTTTCTCAAATTCACGTTAAGCTTGAATTCTCGGGTCCATAATATCTCTAAAGGCATCGCCGATCAGATTCCATGATAAGACAAAAAGCACCATTGCCAGTCCGGGATAGATCACCGTAAACCAATATTTAAGAACATTTCCTTGCTCGCCCAACATCCAGTTCCGAGCAAAGCTAAGCATCTGTCCCCAGTCCGCATACCCCTCGGGCGCGCCTAATCCCAGAAAACTCAAACCGGAGACACTAATCACAATTGAGCCAATCTGCATCGAGGCCTGGATCAACACGGGAAAAATAGTATTGGGAAGAATATGGCGGGTTATAATTTTAAAATCGTTAGCTCCGATGGCTCTGGCCGCCAAAACGTACTCTTCTTGCTTAATTGCCAGGATATTACCACGAATCATCCGGGCATAAGGCATCCAACCTAATGCAATCAATGGAATCATCACATTGTTCAACCCCGGTCCAAAAATAGCGACAAAAACCACCACTCCAATTAAATAAGGGAAACTCATAAAGATATCAGTAAAACGCATCAGAACTTCATCCAGTATTCCTCCGTAATAGGCAGAGATCGAACCAAGAATAATCCCAATTAACGCGCGGAAACTAATGACAATGATCCCCACACGAAAGGCTGTTCTCGTCCCCCAAACGATCCCATAATAGATGTCATACTGTCCCTGGGTTAATCCTAAAGGGTACTTCGCAGATGGAGGAGTCGGTTCCAGTGTCCATCCCCTCCGCGGTATCCGATAGGGATCGCTCCCTTCTTTGGGTGGAGCAAGCCAGGGTGCGGCAATGGCAATCAAGACAAATAATACTAATAAGATTAGGCCGAAAAGAGAAATGCGGTTCTTAACTAATCGTCTGAATATCTCCATTTGTATCTACTCCAATCGTACTCTGGGATCGATGATCGAATATAAGACATCCACCACCAAATTAACCAGTACTAAGATGGTAGCGTAAAAAATCGCCACTCCGACTACACAAGGAACATCTAACCGCGTTGCCGCCGTGGATGTTAACAGACCTAATCCGGAATAATTAAAAACTGTTTCGACAATCACCACTCCGCCCATTAAACCCAGTAACATATTGCCGGCCACCGTCGTCACGGGGATGAGAGCATTACTTAGCGCATGTTTTTTAATAACCACAGCTTCGGCTAACCCTTTGGCGCGAGCCGTACGAACATAATCCTGGTTTAAAACATCCAGCATGCTGGAGCGGGTAATTCTCAGCATAAAAGCCCACCACAGGCAAGAAAGGGTGATCACAGGAGCAATAATATGACGTAAAGCATCCCAAAAAATATCTAACCTCAGATTAAGCAGGGCATCAAGAGTATACATCCCGGTAAAAGAGCGAAACGACTCCTTAAGGACTTCCAGTTGGGCCCATGAACTAAGACGACCAGGCGGAAACCAGCCCAGCACTCCAAACCCCACCATTAACACAGCCAGGCCCAGAACAAAGTCGGGGAGAGACCATAAAGCGATCGCCATGATCCGCGTCGTGTGGTCAATAGGTTTATTATGATGGACGGCAGAAATTACTCCCAGAATAATTCCACCGATAATCACCGGAATTACTGAAAAAAGAGTCAGTTCCAGCGTTGCCGGAAAACGACGCCTAATAGCTTCCGTCACTGTCATATGACTGGATTGCGACCAACCCAAATTACCATGTAAGAGATTGTTGACCCACCGTAAATACATTTTGACCGGAGGATCATCCAGATGGTACTTTTTAATCATCGCTTCCAAATCCACATGTCGCTCCGCATCAGGGGAGGGGACAAAAGTCGCCACCCTCGTCCAAGGTCCCAGTGTGCTGATTAACATAAAAATAAGAATAGTAATACCAAAGAGCACCACCGGCAAGAAGAGCAATCGTCGCAAGATATAAGAGAGCATCTAATACACCTACCGATTTAAAGTTACTCCGAAAGATTCAGGAGCAGGGGAGAACCCCGCTCCTGAATCATCAGAATTTAGGTTTTCACTTACTCCTTCGTCTTAGAAAGAGCATAGAAATCATACTGGGCCGGACAAATCGGATCAAAGACATAACCTTTGACATAATCCTTCATCGCCACCCGGTCACAGGAATCATACAGCATCAGATGGGGAGCAAGCTCAAGGGATTTTTTCTGCAGTTTAGTATAGATCTCCACCCGCTTCTCGGGATTGAGCTCATTGATCCCGGCATTAACTAAGGGATCAAACTCTTTGGCCGCTAAAGCTCGACCATTCTCTCCGGTAAAGGTGATCAGATCCCCTTTACTATGCAAGTATGGATAGACAAAGTTATGAGGATCCGCGTAGTCAGCCAGCCAGCCAATAAAGACCATGGGTAAACGGCCTTCCCTTCTTCGCGGTAGCATGGTCGCCCATTCCATTCCTTGAACTTCTACTTTAAACTTGGGATTAATCGCTTCAATCCCCGCCGCTAAGATTTCACAAGCAGTCTTTCTGGTCGTGTTCGGGATATTCCAGATTAACGAGACTTTAAATCCTTTCTCCCAGACCTCGCCATTAAAGGCCTTCTTAAAGTATTCTTCAGCTTTTTCCGGGTCATAACTATAACGGAATCCTTTTTCATCAAAGAAACCATTAAGCCCAGCCGGGATTACTCCATAAGGAACAGAAGCCTCGCCCAGCACAACCTCTTTAATAAACGCCTCATAATCAAAGGCATAGCTGAAAGCCTTTCTGATATTCAGATCAGAGAAGAAATCCGCAGGAATACCATTCCCGTCGAGTTTACCGCTACCAACAAACTCGTTGTCAGTCGCGTTGATATTCTGGTTAAATATGGCGCAAACATTGCTGAGACGCGGTAAACCGCGGAGTAAATTTACCCCGCTCATCCCCTCAATCTGCGGAGAGTTTTCCACCGGCACATAGATGGCGTCGGCTTCACCTTTCTGCAGCATCAGTTTCCTGGTGTTAAACTCGGTCACACTGTTATTAATAATCACCGTCTTAATTGCCGCCGGCCCCTGCCAATAGTCGGCAAACGCTTCTAAAGTATGCTTACTATTGCTTCGATCCCATTCCACCAACTTATAAGGGCCGGTACCCATCGCTTGCTCAAAGAGGGTCTGTTTTTCGGTATCAAGATTATGCCACTGGGTCCAGGTTTCCGCTTTTCCGTCCCAATCTCCCTGTTCAATCATCCATTGTTTGTTAAGAATAACTGTCCAGCTGCTGTTCCGGGCTAAAATCGAAAGGAACGGCGGATAGGGTTGGGCTAAGTGGAAAACTACGTTATCACCCTTAACCTCTACAGCCTTCATAACTGCTTGCGCAGTTTTCAGCAGATTGGCTGCATTAACTTTCGAGAAATCATCCACACCCGCCAGTTCGCAAGCGTAATCCTCAATGGTGGACGCACCCAGCAAAGGCTCGATTAACATCCACACCGGACCGCCAACCGGATCGGCCAGCATATTACGTTCAAAAGAATACTCCACGTCTTCCGGGGTCAGTTCCGCGCCGTTATGGAACTTAACGCCTTTCCGGATTGGAATGGTATAAGTTCGACCGTCTTTAGAAATTAAACCGTTCTCCACCGACGGCACCTCGGTAGCTAACATCGGGATAAATTCGCTGAGACTGCCCGGTTTATACGCCACCAGATTATCATAGCACTGGTAAATAATCTCAGAACTGGCCGTATCATAAGCTCTGGACGGTTCGAGCGTCTCGGCGTCACCTGATCCGGCGTAAACAAAAATATCCGGATTAAAACCGGCCACTTCCGTAGTTTTGGCCACTTCCGCCGGTTTCTTATTCAAGACTAAAACCCCGGCGCCAATTACAACCACCGCAATTACTATCCATAACCATACTTTGGATTTCATAACGATAAACACCTCCAACTTTAATAAAAATGGTTTTTAAAAGGCAAGAATTGTTGCTCGTTTCTCACCCCCTTAAATAGGGCCCAGCCCAATAGGTTAAAGAACATTATATATTTAAGAAATGTCAACCCCTCTTAAAGTAAGTTCTTCCGCAAAGTGGCAGGCCACCTGATGATCATTGTTCCCTTTAATCGCAGACAAAACCGGTTGTTCTTGACTACATATGGGCTGCGCATAACGACAGCGCGGATGAAAATTACATCCTTTTGGCGGATTAGAAGGACTGGGAACATCCCCCTCAAGAATGATCTGTTCCAGTTGATTATCGGGGTCGGGAATGGGAATAGCGGAGAAGAGCGCCTCGGTATAGGGATGTTTCGGATTGGCAAAAAGCTCATCCACATCAGTGATTTCCACAATTCGACCCAGGTACATCACAGCTACGCGGTTACAGATATGGTACACCACACTCAGATCGTGGGCGACAAAAAGATAGGTAAGCCCTAACTCCTCCTGCAAATCCTGTAGGAGGTTAATCACCTGCGCTTGGACAGAAACATCCAAGGCGGAAACCGGTTCATCGCAGATTACCAATTTGGGATTGAGGGCCAGCGCTCTGGCAATGCCAACTCTTTGCCGTTGACCTCCACTAAATTCATGGGGGAATCTGGAGAGATGGTCAGCTGATAAGCCCACCGCCTCAAGAAGCTGGAGCACTCGATCTTTAATCTCCGTCTTATTCTTCAACCCATGGGTAACCAATGGTTCGGAGACAATCCGTTCCACCGTCATCCGCGGATTTAATGAAGAATATGGATCTTGAAAAATAAACTGCATGTCACGGCGTAATGTTTTGATTGAATTCTGATTAACCGTAACTTTTTCTCCGTCTTTGTTGAAAAAAATACGACCACCGGTCGGTTTTTCCAACTGAATTATACACCGTCCGGTCGTAGTCTTCCCACAACCACTTTCTCCGACCAGACCTAGCGTTTCTCCGGCTCTTACCTGAAAACTCACCCCATCAACGGCCCTGACGTGCCCCACCGTTGCTCTTAAGACCCCTCTTTGAATTGGATAGTATTTGTATAATTCACTTACTTCCAGCAACACCCGGTCTTTTTGATTAATCTCATTACTTGTCATAAAGCCAACACCTCACCTGATGTCCATTCTCCATCACCAGCGGAGGTTCTTCCTTACATTTACTCATCCTACGTTCGCAGCGTTCCTGGAATGGACACCCTGGCAAAGCATCGAATGGGTTAGGAACAGAGCCCTGAATTGGGGTTAACCGGCGTCCTGTTCGCGCGCCGATTACCGGAATTGATCTCACAAGACCGATCGTGTAAGGATGTAAGGACTCTTTGAGAATCTGACGAACCGTGCCTCTCTCTACCACTTTCCCCAAATACATAACCACTACCTCGTCGCACATTTTAGTAACCACACCCAAATTATGAGTAATGAGCATAATCGCCATCTGATATTCAGTCTGCAGCCTCCGCATCAAATCAAGAATCTGAGCTTGGATGGTCACATCAAGGGCAGTGGTTGGTTCATCCGCAATTAATAAACGCGGGTTACAGGACAAGGCCATAGCAATCATCGCTCTTTGCCGCATTCCACCACTGAGGTGATGGGGATATTCTTTGACTCTTTCTCCCGGATTAGGAATGCCGACTTTAGCAATCATATCCACTGCAATCTCCAACGCTTCATTCTTTGAAACCTTCCTATGCAGTTGCACAACTTCCATTATTTGCTCACCAACAGTAATCACTGGGTTTAAGGAAGTCATCGGTTCCTGGAAGATCATAGCAATCTCATTGCCCCGGATACTACGCATTACGGCGCCCCTTGGATCTTGCCGGGCAATATCCAGTACCCCTTTTTCACCCCGGTTATATAATATTTTTCCGGAGTGAATTTTTCCTTTCGGCAAGGGCAATAGCTGCATAACAGAAAGCGCGGTCATGCTTTTCCCACATCCGCTTTCGCCTACTACTCCTAAAACTTGACATTGGCGAAGATCGAAAGAGACTCCATTTACAGCTTTAACCAGACCTTGTTCCGTAGTAAAATAGGTATGAAGATCTTCGATCTTAAGTAATTCATCGCTAGCAAGAACGTGGTTCAACCCTTCACTCGGAAAAGATGCCAATTCTTCTTTATTTTTTTCCGCCATCATTAACATGTTTTTTACTACCTCCATATATCTCTATATAGATTTTATATTGATCGCCAAAATCCTTTATATTTATTTAAAGATCATTCATAGAAAAATATGGATAATTATTAGTAAATTTATAGTTATGATCAATACTTCTTTCAAAGAATATCTTCTTTTAAACCTGTATCTTTCATTATTTAGCTGATTTATAGATTTTAATCCGCCTTAAACCCAAAACCTCTACCAGCTTACTATATGAATATTTATAGATAAATTGTGCCAAAATATACCCTTTTTGTATTTCATTTATTCATAAAACATTTTGTAACAATTGAGTTAACTATAGTAGAAGCGGAGTTGTTTTTTTCGCTTACTATTAATCTTATGAACTGTATAAAAATTATATAAAACATCTTTTATTCCGATCTCATCTTTCCCACCTTCAGGATTTAGCTAAGTTTTTTGCACTCTTTCTTGACACTAAATTTAGCTTAATCTCTGTGTTAAGAGCGCGAAAGGAAAGATAATTCCTCATCAAGTAAATCTCTTACCATTTCTGGGTTGGCTTTCCCTTTGGTCTCCGCCATCACCTGACCCACCAAAAACCCTAGGGCTTTCTTTTTCCCACGCAAGTAGTCGCGGACAGGTAAGGGATGCGCCGCTATGGTCCGCGCCACAATCTCTTTGATGACCTTGGGGTCGCTTACCTGTTCTAGATCTTTCTCTGCCACAATAGCCTCTGGTTTCTTTCCGGTATAGAACGTTTCTTCAAAAACCATTTTCGCTATTTTACCGTTAATTACTTTCTGATCCAGGAGCGTCAACAGCTGAGCAAGAGCGCCTGGAGTAACTTTCACCTGCCCAAACTCTATTTTTTCTAAATTAATTAACCTGGCTAGCTCGCCTAAAATCCAATTGCTAACCTTTTTGGGCTCTCCATCGTACGCTTGAACAGCCAATTCAAAAAAGTCCGCCATCTGTTTCGAACTGCTAAGTAATTCCCCATCATACGCCGGAAGCTCATACTCCCGGAGATAGCGTTGGCGTTTAATCTGCGGTAATTCTGGTAGTTGGGAACGGAGATCTTGAATCCAGTGATCAGCAATCTCGATCGGTAGGAGATCCGGATCAGGAAAGTATCTATACTCGTGAGGTTCCTCCTTAAAGCGCATAAATAATGTCCTCCCCTTCTCCTCAACCCACGCTCTTGATTCCTCACGTTGCAAAGGGGTCCCCTGTTGCAAGAGACTAACTTGCCGTTTCGCCTCATCTTCCAAGGCTGCCTCTAGCGCACGGAAAGAATTCATATTTTTGATCTCCACTCTTTTTCCTAACTGCAAATCTCCCCGGTGGCGAACAGAAATATTGGCATCACAACGCAACGACCCTTCTGCCATTTTACAATCAGAAACATCAATATATTCAAGGGTAGTTTTAAGGCATTCCATAAATTTCTTAGCTTCCTGAGGTGAATGTAATTCCGGCGCTGTCACAATCTCCAATAAAGGAATACTACTCCGATTATAATCTAACAATGAATACTCCGCATCGATAATTCCCTTCCCAGCATGGTAAGAACGTCCGGCTTCCTCTTCAAGGTGAATACGGGGAATTCCGATCTTCCGATTCTTACCCGCCAAGTTAACTTCCAACCATCCCTCTCGGCCAATCGGATGGTAAAATTGGGTAAGCTGATAGCCCTTGGGGAGATCCGGATAAAAATATTGCTTCCGGTCAAATTGACAGTGCTCAGCGATCTCGCAGTTTAAAGCCAGTCCGGTTATAATACTTAACTCAACAGCCTTTTTATTAAGAACCGGCAATGCCCCAGGAAGGCCGAGACAAACCGGGCAGACCAAGGTGTTTACTTCAGCATTAAATTTTGTAGAGCAACCGCAACATAACTTGGATTCGGTTTTTAGCTCAACATGAACCTCGAGTCCGATTACAATCTCATAAGCCATTGATAGCCTCCTTTTCAGGCATCACACCAACACTTTCGCAAAAGGAAGCCACTTGAAATAAAATCCCCTCTTGGCCGGCAGGCGCCATTAGCTGAGCCCCAACCGGTAAGCCCTCAATCAATCCACAAGGAAAAGAGAGACCGGGAATTCCGGTTAAATTAGCTGCCACCGTGCACCTTTCCGTCGGAGTTAGGATCAGAGAATCAGTAAAGTTCTCGCCAATTTTAAAAGCTGTGACTGTAGTAGTAGGCGTTAAGAGCAAATCACACTTGGTAAAGGCCATTTCAAAATCCTTCTTAATCAGGGCCCTTATTCTTTGCGCTTTTCGATAGTAATCTTCGTAATACCCTTCTGTCAAAAAGCACGTCCCCATCAGTATTCGGCGTTTCACTTCCGCGCCAAAACCCTGTTTTCTAGTTTCCATCATCATGTTGAGCACATCCTGTTCCCCGGTCGCACGGTATCCGTACCTAACCCCATCATATCTTGCCATACTTGAACTGGCTTCCGCCCAAGCAAGGATGTAATAGGTCGCAACCGCATACTGCAGAGAGGGAAGGGAAAGCTCTACCAGAACACATCCTTCCTTCTCTAAGACCTGAGCCACAGTATGCACTCTCTCTTTAATTTGTGGCTTTAAGTCTTCCTCAAAGTATTCCTTAGGTAATCCTATCCTTAACCCCGGAAGCTTTCTGGGAAAATCTCCTATCTCAGGCGGTGGTTCCGGTAAAGAAGTTGAGTCTAACGGATCGTAAGTAGAAATATAGTGGTCAAGAATGATCAGGTCTCTTACTCTCCTGGCCATCGACCCAATCTGGTCCAGGGAGGGGGCATACGGAACCAAGCCCAAACGGGACACTCTTCCATAAGTAGGTTTTAAACCCAAAATACCACAAAAAGCTGAAGGTTGACGAATCGAACCTCCGGTATCAGAACCCAAAGCCAACGGCGCCATCCCAGCCGCTACCGCCGCAGCCGATCCTCCACTCGAACCACCGGCAACTCGTTGCCGATCCCAAGGATTAAGGGTTAATCCATAACCGGAATCTTCTGTTGAAGACCCCATCGCAAATTCATCCAGATTGGTTTTACCTATCAGAACGGCGCCTGCTTTTTTTAGCTTAGTAACAACAGTCGCATCATAAACAGGAAGATAATTTTCTAATAACTTAGAACCACAAGTGGTTCTTACCCCCTTAGTACAAATATTATCTTTAACCGCAATGGGAATCCCAGTTAAAGGAGTAATCCCTTCTCCTGAAGCTAACCGGGTATCAGCCTCTTTAGCGGAATGTAACGCTTCCTCTCCGGTAACAGTAATAAACGCATTTAACTCCGGGTTGAGTTGGGTGATACGGTCAAGAAATAAACTAGTTAGTTCCACCGCCGATATCTCCCCGGCATCCAAAACTCTTCGCAAATCGAAAAGATTCATCCTCGCTACGTCCACTCTTCATCCTCCTCCCGCAAACTAAGAAGCTAATCCTCTTCCAAAATCTTCGGAACCTTAAAGCAAAAATTTTCTTGCTCCGGAGCATTAGCTAACACTGCTTCGCGTTCTAAAGAAAGACGCACCCGATCTTCCCGCCAAATATTAGTGAGCGAAACTCCATAAATAGTTGGTTCCAGGTCGTCTACTGATACCTCCTGGATGATCGCGACATATTGCAGGATCTTATTAAGTTGGGCGGTAAAAGAGACAATCTCTTCTGCTGTTAGTTGTAAACGCGCTTGAAAAGAGAGCGCTTTTACTTGTTGCTCAGTAAGACTCATCTCCTGATCACTCCTTCCCGTGGCTTGTCACCGGTCACTCCGGTCATTCACTGATCCTCGATCCTCCGGCTTGCTCAAGTAAATTGATTAATTCCTCTTCCGATAGGATCTTAATCCCTAATTCTAAAGCTTTCTGATACTTAGAACCAGGGTCCGCTCCCACCACCACATAGTCGGTATTCCGGCTGACTGCGGAACCGGTTTTAGCTCCCAACTTACGTAGTTCTTCTTCCGCCGAGCTCCGCGTGAGCGTAGAAAGGCTCCCCGTCAGCACAAAAGTCTGTCCGGCTAACGGCTGAGCTTCCTTAACCGCGTCTTCCATCGAAAATTTGAGCCCGGCTTGACGCAACTTCTCCAGTAAACTTCTATTTCGTTCCTCGCCGGCATAATGGAGCACACTCTCGGCAATTACCTCACCTATTTCAGGCACGGTTAACAATTCTTCCTTCGAAGCCTTAAAAATCCGATCCATACTAAGGAAACATCCAGCCAGTCTTCTCGCTACTTCTGCTCCGACATTCCTAATACCTAAGGCAAAAAGCAGGCGCGGAAGCGGAGTATCTTTACTCCGCTCAATGGCTGCTAATAGATTGCGGGCGGATTTTTCCCCAAATCTCTCCAACCCTAAAAGATCCTCATATTTTAAATTATACAGATCCGCAGGATCACTAATTAAACCTTTCTCCAGCAACAAATTGATAATCGAAGGTCCCAGCCCTTCAATATTCATGGCTTCTCGCGAAGCAAAATGAATAATCAACTCTCTTAACTGGGCAGGACAGGAAGAACCCAAACACCTGGTTACCGCCTGATCCGGTTCCCGGTACACCGAAGCGCCACACACCGGACAAAAACTAGGCATCAGAAACTCCCTTTCCTCCCCGGTTCTTTTCTCTCTTACTACCCTTACCACTTCCGGAATCACATCACCGGCTTTCCGGAGGATAACCGGATCACCAATGCGGATATCTTTCTCTTTAATATAATCTTCATTATGAAGCGTCGCTCTGCTCACGGTTGAACCGGCTACCCGCACCGGATCCAAGACCGCCAATGGCGTTAAAGCGCCTGTCCGCCCCACATTTACCAGGATATCCCGGACTCTGGTCTCAACCTCTTCAGCCGGGAATTTATAAGCGATCTTAGCGCGTGGCGCCTTGGCAGTAAAGCCCATCTCTGCTTGGAGCGTGAGTGAATTCAGTTTAACCACAATCCCATCGATCTCATAAGGAAGTTCAAACCGTTGCTCCTGCCATTTCCGGCAAAAAGCGATTACTTCTTCTAGTGAAGAGCACAATTCAGAGCTTGGGTTGACCTTCAAGCCCCAGCCTTTAAGAGTCGTAAGCGCCTCCCATTGAGTGACCGGCGCCTCCCCCTGACCTTTCTCCCACCATAATAAATCATAGAAAAACAAATCCAACCGGCGGGCAGCAGTAACCTTCGGATCAAGCTGACGAAGGGAGCCCGCTGCCGCATTCCGAGGATTAGCAAATAGTGATTCCTCGTTTTCCTCCCGCTCCCGATTCAACTCCTCAAAATCTTTTCTGTTCATATAGACTTCTCCTCTTACCGTCAGCAATCCGGGAAGAGTCTGGTGTAATCGCAAAGGAATCGTGCGGATCGTTTTTAAATTCGTCGTGATCTCTTCGCCTTTAATTCCGTCACCTCTCGTCGCCCCCTGAACTAAAACCCCATCCTGATAAGTAAGGGCTACAGTCAGACCATCAATCTTTAATTCTGCGACATACTCCGGTTTTTCCTCTCCGGTTAAACGCTTAATTCTTTGCTCAAAATCCCTAAGTTCCTGCTCACTAAAAGCATTGTTTAAAGAGAGCAGGGGGATCCGGTGTTCTACTGTGCGAAAAGCTTCAGCAGGAACCCCCCCCACCCGCTGTGTAGGGCTATCTTCGCTAATCAACTCCGGATACTTCTCCTCAAGAGCAATCAGTTCAGCCATTAATTGATCATACTTAGCATCTGTAATCTCAGGCCGATCTAAAACATAATAAAGACAATTATGACGATTGATCTCGAGACGTAGTTCTTCTATCTTCTTCTTCACATCTTCCATAGACAAATTCATACCCCCAATCACCAGCTGGTTTTAGTTTGTCACCAGTTTAAACAATTACCCCTCAGGATATTCGTCATCTGGCCAATGATTCCTTCCCTACCACAGTATTACATCGCTGTCAGTCTATCTACACCAGCTAACAAAATCTCTTCACCTCCAACTTAATTTAAAAAAGGCCCTACGGCCTTTTTATTTAATCTTACATCAAGTAAATTTAGGAGCTTCCTTCCTCTCTCCGATGCTAATAAATCATCCCTTAGCTACCGCTACTTCCCTCTTTTTCCCTTGAGGAGTAGCCGCAACCGGTTTAGACGCCCGCCCCTCCTCTTCTCCAAACACGCGGCTAAGATGTTCCCGACTAAATTGAGGAGTCAGCCAGCTCACCACAGGAAGCACCACCAAAGGTAATAACATCGAGACCGAACCAATCAGCGGAGCTTTCTCCTTAATTAGTGGTTGTAGTTCCGGACGGAGCATGTAATAAAGAAAACTCATGATCGAAAAGCCCAAACCGCTAAGAAATCCGGCCCATGCTCCAGCTTTAGTCACTCCCTTCCAAAACAGCCCGTAGAGGTAAGGAGCAAGAAAAGCTCCAGAGACCGTCCCCCATGAAAAACTCATTAAAGTTACCAAATACGGCCATTTACCACCGTACAGGGCTGTAACTAATGAGACTCCCACGAATAGTAGACATAAAACTCTCATTAACAGGACTGATCTTTTCCGGGAAAGATTAGGTAAGAAATACCCTTGAATTAAATCAATAACTAGCGCTGAACTGGAGACAAGCACCACCGAAGAGAGGGTGGACATGGAAGCGGAGAGAACCAGTAATAAAATAAGAATTAATAAAGCATTGGGTAAAGTTAGTTTAAGGATTTGTGGAATTAACGCAGTATTGGGGAAAATATTATCACTCATCGCCTCACCAAGCTGTTCCCTCGCTTCCGCCAGTTTCAGAGCCTGAGTTGAAGCGCCGGGAAAAGCCTCTGGATTTAGCGCTATAATCTCCTGCGAAAAAAGGCTGGAAGTAGAGCCGATAAAATAAGCGGCACCCGCGATGACCAGACAAAAAATGGTCCCAACTACAGTCGCGGTAGTAATTACTTTTTCACTGCGAATCGCGTAAAATTTCTGAATCATCTGCGGCAATCCCCAGACTCCGAGACTAGTCAAGAGCGTCAACCATAAAATCGAAAGCCCCCCCCGGGGGAAAGCTTTGATCAACTCTGGATCAATCTCTTTTAAACTAGTAAGCAGCTTACCCACCCCTCCAACCGAAGGATGAAGAAGCAGATAAGCAACCATCAACACTACTCCCACCAGCATAATTAAACCTTGAATAAAATCACTCACGGAAATAGCATAATAACCACCCATTGCTAAATAAATAGCGGTTAGCGCTGTCATAAATACCAGAGCCTGGTTATATCCAATCCCCAGGACATTGACAAATAGATACGATAGCCCGGTATAAACCGATCCCGAGTAAGGTACCATAAAGATGAAGATGGTTAAAGCTCCCACTAGTTTAAAGGTTTTCGAATCATACCGGGTCTCTAAAAACTCCGGCATGGTCATCACATTTAACCGTACTGTCATCTTCCTGGTCCTTCTAGCCAGTACCATCCAAGCCAGAAGACTGCCAATCAGAGTATTGCCAAGCGCAATCCATAAAACGGATAATCCATAAGAAAACCCCAGCGTTCCCGCATAGCCTACAAATAAGACGGCGGAAAAATAAGTCGTTCCATAAGCAAACGCCGAGATCCAAGGTCCGATCTTCCTCCCACCGAGGAAAAAATCGGCGGTCGTCTTGGTCCGGCGCATTGTAAAGAAACCAACACTAATCATCAACAGCACAAAAATAGCAATAGCTAACCATTGAAAAATATGATCCATTTTAAATCCATCCTTCCGTTCCTCTCCGTTTTACCATCCAACACACTAAAAACTCTTGTCGTTCGACGCTCGCGGTTACTTAAAAACTTTTATTAGCTGGTTCTCGATGTAAACCTGTTCGTTTTCCATCTTGTTGCGTCCCAGCAAAAGAGCGGAGCAGTCAAGCATTGATTACTACGACAATATTATTGTTTTCTCCTTTGTATAGTTATTTCCTGCTACCAGATTAAAAAAAGCGACGAACTAAAATTCGTCGCTGTTTTCATCTGGCGCGCCCGGCAGGAATCGAACCTGCGCCACTGGCTCCGGAGGCCAGTGCTCTATCCCCTGAGCTACGGGCGCTTATAAGTTAATCCTTATATTATTTTACATGATGTAAGCAGAAAAAGCAATAATCAAATGCTGGAGGGTAACTTTCTACAGTTCTATTTGGTAGAAGTCGCCTTCCCGCGAGCTAAAAAAAGATTTCGATTACTTAGGAAAACTGCCCGATTTTCTGGTGTGGTACAGAAGATATTTTCGAAAGGTGGTAAATCCAGTAACCGGACGTTGATACCAATCACCGTTACTTCCCGGAGGGAAGTCGGAGAAAGAAGTTGGAAATCAATAAATTCTATAACCGGCGTTAACTGACAGCACTGACCAGGTTCTGCCGGGGCTAGATCTACAAAACCGGAGAAGGGGATATCTACACCTTGGTGAACGACAACATTATCCTCATTCACGAAGAAAATCTGCTTATGCAATATTCCCTGAAAGATTACTTTCCCAGGAATGATATGGCAACGGAGGTTTTGTATTACTGCTCTGATCTCATCAATTTTAAGCGCTGGCGTAAAAAGAGTAATTGTATCTTCCACCAAGACCTGAACTCGCGCCTCAGCGATCACATTTATTCCCATTTTACCTCCTCCTTTTCTCCCCTTATTTAGGGTGTTTGTACATATTATGTTGGTACTCCTCTCCTGGCTTATCTGCAAAACGCCTAATCTTCGTATTTTTAAATCGATCTAGGTTAAAATATGAAAAATTAGCGAATAGAATAGATTAAGAGCAAGGGGGGCAAAACAAATGGAGAATAATAAAGACATCTCCAGGATAATACAGTTTATTACTGACCACCCGGAGAGTAATGTTAGTAGAAGGATTTACCGAGAGACTCTGGGTGCAGCTCCAGCCCAGATCAACAGCGCCCTAATTAGAGAACTCCAGAATAAATTAGAAATTGCTGATGAGTTTACAATTGAAGGTTATAATTATCTCATCCGTTAAAAAAAATTTTAACCGGTTCGCTTTATAAGCCGAACCGGTCTCTTTTTTACCGGTAAGATGAATTTAGATAACGTTCTCCTAAAATTACTGCCACATAATCATCATATGGTCGTGATGGAGACTGAAGACCTAGAGGGAAATATTTCCGCCATCCCCTCCGATTTGCAAGCAAAAAGCGCTGACGTCCCTCATTACTTGAAGCATCTTCATCAATAGTTTCTACTTTTAACCCTTTTGGGAGATGCGCTCGTTGCAATAAGACGCAAAAATCCCTGCTCCCTGTCCGGTCACCGATTACCACTGTCCCAACATGATACTGGGAAATTAGCTTTTCCACTACCTCAAGCATACTGGCAACTTCAGCTATTCCTTGGGTTAATACTTTCTTTTCCTGCGTCAAAATAGCATAACCAAACTTTATTTTACCTGGATCGATCGCTAATAAAGTCATTTTTGCCCATCCTTCCGCACTAAATTGATCCCCACCTCTATTGGTCCCTTTACTCGCCAAGTGTCTGTCGCCGCTACCATTTGGAGCACTAGAGGCGTGGAGCTGGCTTTAATTTTTTTAATCATGGTCGAGACCTCCTGGAGGGAGAGATTCTCCCCAATATATTGGCGTTCGGAGATCATTCCTCGAGCCAATGCTTTTTTTCTCAAAGCCAACAGTAAATTAAGGACCTGGTCAAGAAGATCTTTTTCTTTTAAAAGTGGAGAAACGACTGTCTCCGAAATAACTTCTCCTTGTTTGAAAATCAATTCGTTAGGAAAGTACTGAAAGGAAACAGCCAATGGTTCGAAAACGACCGTATTATGCTCCGCAACTAACCTTAAAACCCCAGGCTGTTCTCTAGCAACTAAGCTGGCGGCATATGCTTGGAGGTCGGAAAACTTTTTAGTTAGCATTAACGCATAATCTTGCCGCTCTTTCAAGCGTGCTCCTCGTTCCAGACCAAGCTTATTAGCATCTGCTAACATCTGCTCTAATAAGTTTTGTATTTTTTTCTGATCTGAACCCGCCTCAACTACTGTCGCCCCCAAAATCTCCCCCTCTAAAAAAATTATCCGACCCGCTTGACCAATATTAAGGTTCTCTCTTAGTAAAGAGGCCTCAGAAGAAAAAGCTTGGATCTCCTTGAGTAGCCTTTCCCTCTCCACCTCAAGGGCGACTTTATTTTCTTTGAGTGTCTTGGTTACTTGCTCCAAATCATCCAGTCTTCTCTGTTCCAAGGCAAGTTCATCTTTTGTCTTCTGCAACTCTACCAGTTTCTCCTCATATTGTTCCTCGGTCTTTTTAAGGAGTGTCTCTGTCTTTTCTTTCTGTCGATTTACCCATAACAATGCGGTTTCATTCTTTAGCACTTCAGTAGTTAGCGCCTTCTCTTTTTCTCCTTTTAGTAATAACTCTTGTTGCAAGGTTTTCATGCGAAATAGGGCGGTTCGCACATCATTGGAGATAATCGTCATTAACAAGAGGGTAAAACCGGCAATAAAAATACCCGTAAGCACCGTAATAATCATCGAGGTATATTTGGGTCTCAGTCCAAAAAGAGATAATCTCTTTTTACCGACTTTCATTCCCACTCGATCACCAAGGAGAGCAATGAAACCGCCCAACAAGGCAATGATCAACACCAAAATTATTCCGTACAATTTGCTCCTCCTTAACTTAGATAGAGTGCTTTTTTAAAAAATAAATACCCGCCATATACCCCTAACACAATATTTTGCAGCCAGGCTCCCACTAGCGGAGAAGTGGCGCCAGATTGTCCCAAAAATGTCCCCAGCGCCATCAGTAGATAGTAAACAATGACATAAACCAGACATAATCCTAAACCTGCAGAAGAGGTGCGCCGTTGTGATTGCAAAGCTAATGGCGTTCCTAACAAGGCAAAGAAGAAACTAGCGAAAGGCATAGCCAGTTTAAGGTGGAATTGAACCTCATACCTTCTTCTGTTTTTAGAGGTTAATTCGGTATTTTTAAGATACCATCTCAACTCCGTCCAACTCATTTCCTCGGGTTTCCGCGCTAACCTACTTACTTCGATGGGAGTTTTCTGAAAGCCGGAAGGATTATAGCCCTCGGTCACGCGTACCGGCACCACGGAGTTTTCACGGTAAGAATAGATCTCTCCTTCTTTAAAATACCATCCTTCGGTTCCCCATAACAGCTCCTTACTTTTAATGGTCCGAATTAAGATCCCTTTCTCAACCTCCTGGATCATCACATTAATGAACTTCTCCTCAGCGGCGTGATACTCCTCGGCATAAATCAAACGCTTGATCCCGTCTTGACCTCTGTCGGTATAAAAATACTCCCGAAATACTCCCTTCGGCCGATCCTGACTTAAATACACTCGCTCTTCCCGATAAGCCCTTTTCGCCATCGGAGTAATCGCCTCATTAAGAAAAAAAGTTCCCATACTGACCACCAGTCCGGTCAGGAGGACAGGAGTGGCAATTCGTAAAAAGCTGACCCCACCAGCTTGCATCGCAATGGTTTCACTATGACCGGTCATCCGTCCCAAACCAATTAACGTCGCCAACAGCATCCCAATATATACTCCATAGGCCATATTCTCCGGCACATGATAGCTCCATAGTTTAAGGATCGTAAAAAAAGGGATCTGGTAGGTCTCCGCCCATTGGATGATATTAATCAACGCAAAGCCCAGAAACATCCCGCTAAAGGCTAACACCCCAAAAAAGAAAGGGCCTAATAATTCTCTTAATAAATATTTAGTAATAATCCTCATTGTTCTTTACTCCTGTTACATTAATAAATTGCATAATTCAATTATTTAAAGTTTAACCACAATATATTGATAGCCTAATATAAGTTAAACACTATATATTGTGGTCAAAGATAAGCTTGGGGTAATTATGCAATTTCCTACATATTAAACCGATCACCCAGATAAAACTTACGCGCCTTTTCATCTTCAGCAATCGCTTTAGCTTCTCCAGAGACCAGTATTTTTCCAGAATACATAATATAGGCCCGATCCGTAATCGCTAGTGTCTCCCTAACACTATGATCTGTAATTAAAACCCCTAATCCCATATCCCTTAACTCTCTAACAATATCTTGAAGGTCCGCGACGGCAATCGGATCCACACCGGTAAAAGGTTCATCTAACAAGATATAACGAGGGTTTTGGGCTAGGGCTCTCGCAATTTCGACTCGACGTCGCTCACCCCCGGAGAGCATATAACCTTTCTGCGCTTTAACCTTAGTTAGATTAAAATCCGCTAATAACTGATGGCAGCGGTCCACTCTCTCCTGTTTATTTTTAATCACCAACTCCAAGATGGCAAGAATATTCTCTTCAACAGTAAGTTTTCTGAAGACTGATGGTTCTTGCGCCAAATAAGCCACTCCATACCTAGCTCTCAGATGCATCGGTAAAGGAGTGACATCTAAACCGTCGATCTTAATCCATCCAGAAAGAGGTCGTTCCAGACCAACAATCATATAGAAAGTAGTAGTCTTGCCCGCGCCATTAGGTCCAAGCAAACCTACCACCTCACCCGGTTCGACCTGAAGGCTAACATGATCAACTACTCGTCGTTTGTTATATTCTTTAACCAAGCCTGCAACTTCAATTGCCATCAGGATTCACCCCCATCTCCTGAGCAAACCGAATCTTCGTCGGTCCTTCAGTCTTAACCTTCCCTGTCTCTAGGTAATAAATAATTACTGTTTCTGCCTCCCCGTGGAGCCAGCCGCTTTCCCAACGGAAAACCGGAGAACCGGATAAAACCATCGTTCCTTCATTTTTATTATAAGATATAACTTCCCCTTCCCCTTCTACCTGTTGGTGAGTAAAGCTAAGAGCGCCACTAGCCACAAATGAACTATTGTTAAGATTTCCTTCCAGATCTTGTCCTTCTAAAGTCCAGTCCGGACCAGAGAGAAAAAATCCTCCTGTAGCCTGATAAGTTGTCTCTGGTACTTGATAGCAAAAATCTCCCTTGATGACAAGTCTCATTTCCTCTTGTGCAAAGGTTATTTCTCCCCCGGTCGGAAGCTGAACCAACTCCGCAGTTACAGTCATTTTTTCACTGGTCGCCTGTAAACCTGCTTTCTCCGCCTGCCATTCAACTTGTTTTTCTGCTACTAGCGATCGGTTTTCCAGATCGTAGACGATCTGCACTGCAGATAACCGCATCTGGGGCGAGGATATTACGACCCGCACCGGAGCACCAAGGTGGCCTTGGTATAAACAGATTTGGTTTTTCAGATCAAGCTCGGTTAACCCTTGGGCTGGAACAATTACTTCGATCGCACTAGCAACTTTATCAATTGCAGATCCCTCTAACCCAAACAAAAAGAGAAAAGCAATGGACAAAAATATTAAACAAAAAAGCTTTGCTCGCATGATCTGCTCCTTTCTCAGCGTTTCAACCGCTCTCGTAGCTCGTCGCAATTTTCATTCTTTCCCTTTACGACTGTAGTTCCCAAAATCCGGCAAATAC
>DHOO01000140.1:24022-24465 GCA_002409975.1 Firmicutes bacterium UBA5388 | reverse complement strand
TATCCCCTTTCCGACAAAATGCGCTATGTCATTCATAACGGCAAATATAATCTCTATATTATCTGCTGGGCCAGTGATCCCGATGGCCTCAAAATTCCCATCACTAAACCCTTTTATATCGACGGCATTAAACTTAATAACATCGCTTACCTCTGGGAGATGGAAAGCGAAGACGAAATCTCCAAATTCAGTAATGATAACACGGGCGCAATCTTCAAGTTAAACTCAGATCTGGTTTTTCAGGGAGAATACTCCTGTCAGGTCATACCCAGTGGCAATGCGATCGAGACCAAAGTCGCCCTTGATTTAACCGGAGAGCTGACCGTTCTCTGGAACAACCACAGCGAACTGGTCATCAATTTCTTTATACCGGATGACTGTGAACTGACTGATTTCTTCCTCGGAATGGGTGACAGTAACGATGGTTGGAGTTGGGTTGACGG
>DHOO01000140.1:23664-23813 GCA_002409975.1 Firmicutes bacterium UBA5388 | reverse complement strand
TATCCCCTTTCTGATAAAATGAAGGGAATCAAAGAAAATGGGATTTACAACCTCTACATTATTAGTTGGGCTACTGATGAGAATGGTATTAAAATTCCGATTACTAAGCCTTTTTACCTTGATGGTATTAGTATGGCCAACTAAACCGA
>DHOO01000140.1:13097-23468 GCA_002409975.1 Firmicutes bacterium UBA5388 | reverse complement strand
TATTA
Organism: Firmicutes bacterium UBA5388; assembly: GCA_002409975.1. Classification (GTDB taxonomy): domain Bacteria; phylum Bacillota; class UBA4882; order UBA10575; family UBA10575; genus UBA5388. Next base: position 23,463 of record DHOO01000140.1, on the reverse strand, counting down.
GTATGGCCAACTAAACCGACTTTAGGTTTCTTCGATAATTTTGGGTATTAAACTTATGGAGGGATTAAGAAATGAAAAGATCGGCACTGTTAATTTTTGTCGCCCTGATTCTCATCTTGACGGCAACCACTACGTTTAAAGCAGCAAGCGTGGAGACGGTTTCACTGTGGGCAATGGGGGTAGAAGGTCAAAATATTGGTAAACTGTTACCACAGTTTGAAACGGCAAACCCGGGAATTAAAGTTAAACTACAGGTCATCCCCTGGTCAGCGGCGAATGATCGGCTGCTAACCGCTGTGGCCGGTGGCACCGTCCCCGATCTTACGCAAATGGGTTCGACTTATATGGCCCAGTTTACCGAGGCCGGAGCCTTGGAAGACCTCACTCCTTACCTGGCCAAATCAAAGACCTTGAAGCTGAATGATTTTGTTGAAGCTTGTACAGATCTATACGTTATTAACGGTAAACCATATGGTATCCCCTGGTATGCTGACACCCGATTTATCTTCTATCGTACGGATATTTTAGAGGAGATTGGTTATAAAAATTTCCCGGAGACATGGGATGAGTTTATTGAGTGTTGCCAAAAGTTACGCGCCAGAGGTCCCGAGCAATATGCTGTCAATATGGCAGCCGGTAACTGGCAGGTCACCATGAATTTCATCTGGGCTAACGGTGGCCGGATCCTTGATGAAAAAGGACGTCCAGCCGTAACCGAAGCAGCGTTTGTGGAAGCGGTAGCTTGGGTGGCCGATATCTTCAAAAACCAATACGCGCTCCTTGACACAGGCGGCTCCAATATCAGGCAAGACTTAGCCAGCGGTAGGTTCCCAATTTTTATCGGCGGTTTCTGGGAAGGTAATCTCTTGCGCACAGAAACTCCACAATTAGACGGTAAATGGTCTATTGCCTTAATGCCGAAGAAGAAAAGTCGTTCCTCTTTTATGGGCGGCTGCGGTCTGGTCATCTTTAAGGACGCCCGTCGAAAACAGGCCGCCTGGAAATTGATTGAATTCTTAAGTCAACCCGAGATTCAAAACCAATGGCGGGAAGCAGCCGGTTCCATCCCTGCCAGCAAAGAAGCGATGAGAATAGCCAGTGAAAGCGATCCGTTAATGAAAATCGTTTATGAGCAACTAAAAGAAGGGGTTGCGCCACCCGTTATCTCTCAATGGCCAGAAATTGAAGGACGGCTTAACACCAGAATCCAAGAAGCTTGCTATGGTGTTAAAACTCCATTGGAAGCCTGTCAGCTACTGGCAAAAGATTTAGAAAAGATTATGTCTCAGTACTAAGACCAATAAAAAACTCGAGCAGAAACACTACCACTACCAGACTATTGCAACTTGTTCTAGTCGGCGAAGAACCAGCGTGAACAAATTACCGGAAAAAGTTAGGTTCTTCGCCAGGATATGATAAGGGGGAACACCCGTGAAAAAGAAATTTCTGACTCCACTCTTCTTTTTAGCGCCTTCGTTGATTATTATCAGTTGTTTTGTCATTTTCCCGGTTTTCTTCTCTTTTTATATTAGTTTAACCGATTTTAATGTCCGCTCTTTAATCAACTGGGGAAATGCCAAGTTTATCGGCCTCGCAAACTATAAAAGTTTATTACAGGATCAACTATTCCTAAAATGCATCGTTAACACCTTATATTTTGTAGTGCTTATGGTACCCTTAGCGCTTGTGCTATCGTTGGCGTTGGCACTTCTCCTTAATCTACCGATCACCAGATTCCGTAATTTCTTCCGGATCGGATTTTTTATGCCCTATATCAGCGACGCAATCGCCATTACTACTGTCTGGTATTGGGTAGTCAGTAAAGACTATGGAATCCTAAACCTTATTTTAGGCTGGTTTGGCATCGAAGGCCCCAGCTGGCTGACAGATACACGATACGCGATGTTAGCTATTGTCGGGTTAGTGGTCTGGCGCAGCCTCGGCTATTATGCCTTACTTTACCTGGCCGGACTTCAGAATATTCCCGAGCAACTCTACGAAGCAGCGGAGATCGACGGCGCCACCGGAGGGCAGAAGATTCGGTACATCACAATCCCGTTACTAGCTCCAACCACCTTATTCATCAGCATCACATCCATTATCGGCGGATTTCAGTTGTTTGCCGAACCTTTAACCTTAACAAATGGCGGAGGACCAATGGATGCCACCAAAACTATTGTCTTATTCATCTACGAAAATGGCTTTCGTTACTTCAAAATGGGTTACTCCGCAGCTTCTTCTTACATCCTTTTTGCCTTCATCTTTATTGTCACCTTAATTCAGATCAAATTCCGTGACCAGGAAATCAGTTATTAGGAGGGTTGACCATGCGAAAGACGCATGTTATCTCTAATCCAAGTCAACAGAAACCCCATCAAGACCTCGCGCCAAAGATTATCATCCATTTCCTTTTAATACTTGGCTTAATCTCTACTTTACTCCCGCTATTTTGGATGGTCTCGACCTCCCTTAAGAGTCAGGAGGCAATCTTTGAAATACCACCCAGACTAATCCCCAAGCATGTATCAGTTGAGAACTATATCAACCTCTTCAAACAAGAAATCGATTTTGCTAAGGCTTTCCAAAACACCTTAATCGTCACCACAATTTATACGGCTGGCGCGCTGCTCATCCCCTCGATGGCAGCCTATGCTTTTTCGAAACTACGCTTTCCAGGTAGGGACCAGTTATTTATGGTTTTTTTGGCTACCATGATGGTACCTTCCCAAGTGACTCTAATCCCTAACTATCTCTCAATCAAAATTCTAGGGTGGCTCAACACCTATCGAGCTCTAATCGTCCCCCCCTTGGCCAATGTGTTCAATATCTTTTTTCTCCGCCAGTTCATGCGGGGAATTCCCGATGAATTATGTGAAGCCGCTCGTATCGACGGCGCTAACGATGTGCTAATATTCTTTAAGATTATCCTTCCCTTAATTAAACCAGCTCTAGCCACCCTTGGTATTCTAAATTTTACCGGAATGTGGCGTGACTTTCTATGGCCGGCAATTGTCGCCACGGATAGCAGCATGTACACTCTGCAAGTTGCCCTTTACACCCTTTTTGGACAGAACCAGGCTAGTACCTCCTTCGGAGTGGTGATGGCCGGAGCGGTTCTGGTATTGTTACCGCTCTTCTTAATCTTTCTCATCGGACAGAGATTCATCGTTCAAGGGATTTCTATGACCGGTATCAAAGGCTGATCAGGGGACCATCGTGGGGGAGTTTACTCCAGAAGCAGTTCATAGGAACAAGGAAGTTTAATCTATTACTTTAGAATAACAACAGGAGGCTGAAAAGTGATCTTTACTACTAAACAAAATGGTTTCTATTTAAACGGTCAACCTTTCTTTCTTTATAGTGGGGAGATTCATTACTTTCGCATCGAACGTCAGTTCTGGCCGACTCATCTGCGCAAGCTAAAAGCGGCTGGGGCTAATACCGTCTCCACTTATATTCCATGGTCATGGCATGAATACTCGGAAGGCTGTTTCGATTTCTGCGGAGAAACCAATCCCCAACGTGATCTGTTAGGTTTTATTCAAGCCGTCATCGCTGAAGGATTATATCTGTCAGTTAAACCGGGTCCCTATATCTTAGCTGAATTCCAAGACCGGGGGCTTCCCGACTGGTTACTCCGGACCCACCCTCAGATTAAAGCCGAAGGTTTAGAGATGGTTACCTATTTACATCCGGTTTTTAAGGAGTATATACGAAAATGGTACAACGCGCTCCTTCCCCTTTTGGTTCCCCATCAGATCTCCAGGGGTGGACCGCTCCTGATGATGCAGGTCTGCAATGAAGTTGGGCTCTTTAACTGGTTAGCCGGGACCGCCGACACCAGCCAGGTAGTTCTCGATTATTACCATACGTTTCTTTCCAAGAGTTATCGTTCGATTGAAGAAATGAACGAGGCGTATCAGAGCGCTTACTGTAACTTTAAAGAAGTTTGTCCACCAAAGCAGCCCGCAACAACGGTGGCGGAATTCATCCGGTGGCAAGATTGGCACGATTTTCACCGTTGGTATTACGCCGAATACTTATCCTGGCTCATTGAGGAGATTCGTAATCATAAAATAGAGGTGCAACTATTCCATAATATTCCAGGGTGGGTCTTTGGCCGAGGCGCCGAATACCCGGTAAACATCTCCTTCTACGCCGAAATTATTCATCGCCATCCTGAACTGCTTTTAGGAATCGACCATATTCCAGAAAACCCTAACTATCGCAATCTTCATGACGATCTAATCATCAATGAGATGGTCCGCGCGGTGCAGGGTGGAATGAAACCAGTCTGGGCCGCTGAACAGCAAGCGGGGACGAGAGAGCATAATGTTCATACCTTCCCCAATGAGATGGAACTTTTTTACCTGGCTTGTCTCGCTCGGGGCATGTCCGGTATGAATCTATATATGTTCTCTCAAGGCCAAAACCCCCCGGGTCGCGGAGCTTTAGGACCCACTTTCTATTGGGAAACTCCTCTCGGAACTGACGGAACCGAGAATGGACTATATCCCGTCACTAAAAAGCTGGGACAGATCATTAAAACCTTCGGCCCGGCATTACTTCAAACCGAAAAGCCGGTAACCACTGGTGTGCTCTTCTATCGTCCTTACTTTCATGACGAGTTTTTCTACCCGGTTTTTGGCGGTGTTCCTAAAATCGAACCCCAAGCCATTGGCTTACAGTATGATCCAAAAACCATGCGCAACACCTACTTCTTTGACGGCTTTCTCCGGATAATGACGATGCAGAACCGAGAGTTTGAATTCATTGATCCCGAAATTACGAAAGCCGATCCGGAAAAATATCGGCAACTATGGGTATTATCTCTGGAATATATGGACCCGGCGACTCAAGAACAGCTGGTTACCTACGTGGAACAAGGCGGCCACCTTTTGATCTGGCCCGGCCTTCCTGATCGGGATCTGCGCCTTAACCCCTGTCAGCTGATGAAGAAACGTTTTGGTATTAACGAAGGAACACCCCGTGTCTGCCCGGAGAATGCTAAAATTGAGATCTTTGAGTTTAAGGATATCAATGTTCTATCACCGATCCGCGTATTTAAGACGGAGAGAACCGACAACAGGGAAACAACAGAATTCGCCACTACTACAGATGGCGCCTGTTGTGGTCTTACCCGCCGGATTGGTCGGGGTCAAGTCACTGTGCTTGGCGCCTGTTTTGGTTACAACATCGAAGAGCACCTTGCGGTTTTTGCCAGACTGGCTGCGCCGGAACCAGAACCCTCTTTGGTTAAACTTTCCAACCCAGCACTCCAGTATCACCTGCGCTTGGGAGAGGATTATGCCTTCTTGTTTCTGCTAAACTATACCCCTATTCCACAAGAAACAGAGGTTTCCCTGGAGGAACTGGCCAACATGAAAGGTTTTAAGTTACCGCAGAAAGGAACAGTGCAACTACCACCGATCAGCGGGGTGATGATCCCTCTCCACTATTCGTTAGGTCTTCATGATGCCTATTTGCTCTGGACCACGGGTGAAGTGTTAAGGATCGAGAAAAATGGAGAGCAAGTTGAACTATTGATCAAAGCGTTTAGTAATGATGGTTGCGAGTTATTCTTCTCTGCCCCTTCTCTTCCTGTGATTACAGTAAACGGCGCCCGAATCACTGCTCAGCCGGTAGACAGCAGTTTTTCTCTAAAGCTCCCCGGAGACCAGGAGCAACTGGTTATCCTTTCCTGGCGGTCATCAAAACTATTATAATCCCAAACTAAACAATACTAAATGGTTATAATTATTATAGAGCAGCGGTCCCAAAGGGGACCGCTGCTCTATTTTCTTCGGTAAACATGATTTCCATGTTACTGGCCTAAAATAAAACCGGATCATAACTTTGATAAATCAGTTCTAATTCATTGTAACTTGAAAAATAGCCCGGAAGCTTTGCTGATCAGTAGAAGTTAGCCCGTACCTAAGCTCCTCTTACTGGTAGCGATCGAAGCCGGCCAGTTTTACCGCCTCTAACACGTAAGGATTCTTCATAAAATACTCCCACACGGTTCCCGATTGGTAGTTGGCAATCATCAACAAGATAGCGCCTTGGTCAATCCCGATATAATTTGGGGAGTACCATTGCGGGCTGACCGTGACATTAAATCCGGCATGAAAACCGTATTCGCCATAAACCTTGGGGAACTTATTGATCATTCCCTTCATGGAGGCTAACGCTTCTTCGGGAGTAAAAGGCAAGGCGGCAATGGAGGCATAAGGCGCGATAGTGCAGTCGTTGTTACCATCCCGGGCGCCATAAGCCTTATACCCGCCAAAAGGTTGATCTTCCGCGCTCAACCCCCAGACCTCACCGTAAACACGATAACGGTCAGAATTCATGGTATAATCTCTATTGTATTTAGTAGCTAAGATAGCATTCTCAAAGTAATCAGTATACTGATCCCCGGTATTTCGCAAGTCGAAATAAATCAGAGGAAACTGGTAGACAAACAGGGTCTCATCGCGAAGTGCGATATGAGTTGCTCCGTTATACCGGTTGGTGTTCGTCACCGAACGGTTAATGGCGTGCCAGGCCTCGGGTAAGATGGGGTAAGTCGGAGAGCCCATCGCCAACAAGGTCGCCAACAGCCCCTCATCAAACCGATCTCCCCACCGACTGGTTATAAAACCCCCATCTTTCCAGCCCATGCTCAAAGTCGTTCCGCCATTCGTCATCCATTCCCAATCAATCTTCCGGTACAACTCATCAGCCAGCGTTTTAATGTCGCCGCCGAAGTACTCGCCGGTAAAAATTGCCCCGGCGATCAACAATGCCGTATCAATGGAGGAAACCTCCCGGTCCCATACCCCTCCTCCTGTCGCCCAATTGACCCAGTGCATGAAAAATCCATTTTTTCCCTCTACGTTTCCTGTAGCAAAGGAATTTAAGGTGCGAAGGGCCCGCTCTTCTCCCTGTTCCCTGGTGATCCAGCCCTGCTCTACCCCAATGGGCAAAGCAGCCAGCCCAAAGCCGGTCGCCGCAATACTGGCCACCGTCTTATTATTTTCAGTTTTATCTAAAACCAAACCTGTCTCGAGGTTGGCAAACTCCCAAAAGTAATTAAATGTCCGTTGCGATATCTCTACCAGATCCACCGGGAGGTCTGGGGTTTGAGGAATAGTGCTTTTCCCGCATCCGACCAACGACGCTAAAATTAAGATTAGTATTATCGGATAGGTAATTTTAGAAAAATATCTTTTCATTCATCGACTCCTCCCAACTGTTCGATAAAAACCCAAAGGGTAGAATGGGTTTACGTTATAAGTGTGGCAAAAAAGCCACACTTATAACTTGAGAAACTCCTATCACTATCACCGATAATTAATTAACCATTCAGTATTTTCGAAAATGTCCCTTTTAAGCACTACTCAATATAGATGGCATCGACAAAAAAGACATTGGCCAGCGCCGTTGTGATTTTCATCTCATCCTCGTTATAAAAACCTATGTATAACTTATATTGATGCGTGGAATCAAGATTTTTCATGGATGGCAGTAATCCAATCGGGCATTTATTCCATCCCGTAACCGGCGAGTTGATCTTATAAAAAGAACCGCTCACCCAGTCCCAACTATCGCCATCGGGACCTAAATCGGCCATCCCGAGAAATACTGTGTTAATAGCTGGATCCATCCCTTCTTCCATATAGAGATTGACAACAAAAACTTTGCTTTTCTTCCAAGGATCGTATGCGGAAACAGGCAATTTTGCCGCAATCTTCGTTTCCGGTTTACCACCCGGGGTAATTTTAATCGAACCAATCCCCTTAAAAACAGTTACTTGATCATAAGCAAGAACGGCATCAGTGTTATCATTATCAAAGGCCGCCACTTCCGCTTCTGTTTCAAAACCCCATAAGTCTGTCCGCACCGGTGTCGGCGTCTCGCTTTTTTTCCCGCAACCCACCATACCAACAGCTACCAAAGATAAAAGCAGAGCAACACAGATCATCCTTTTCATTACTATTCACCTCATTTTTATTTTTACTAATCTCTAGTTTTTATCGAGAAACACCTTCGATACCTATTGGGAAAAAAGAGCCCCCTCACCCCCTTTAAAGTAGCGAAGACGCTACCTTTTTGTTTTATTATAGGTTTTAGCAATGCCTTCCGGGCAGCAACAGTAAAGCCATAGGAAAATCCCTATTTTAAGACTAACTCCCCCCAATAATCCGGATTACTCCAAACAGAGGGGAGGGGGTTCCAAGCAATCATATTTTCACGGACATAGGCGCCGAGGGGCGCCCCCCGGTCATTACAGTTAATAACCGTATGGCAGAACCCCAAAACCAACCCCGATTCGGGTGTAACTCCCAAATACTCAAAGGGAATTGAAACTTCAACATTATAACCTGTCGCAGTTTTCCGCGCCGCAATCTTGGTTTTTGGCGCCATTACTTCAATCGGTCCCGGTCGGGCATCTTCATGCCGCGCGCCATGAGTATTACCAAGAGTATCGAAAGGTAAAACAGCTAATTTAAAAAGACCGGCTCCTCCCCCGCTTCTACCGGGGTCAATATAAAACTCAATGGAATCGGAGCGGTAAAATGAGCCGCGCTCCGCCGGCGAAAGGTTGTTCACTATAATATCATCAGTGACCTCTGCCGCTAAATAGAGACACTCATCATCCCACTGACTATAAAAATAGCTATGTAGTTTCATTTTACTTTTATCTACTTTCGTAATGTTACCATCGGGGACATTCATGTCTTCATCAACTAAGTTACTGGGAATACCCTGCCATTCCGAGAGATCGCCGTCAATCAACACCGTTGTTCGCACCCGGGGCGCTTCGGCCTTTTTTTGAGAAGGCAGGAGCATCGCTGTTTCATATTCAACGGCATAAGCGGGAGTAACCGCATACTCAGACGTACTATCGACAAATCCGGCGAGCTTTAAAGCCTTTTGGGCGCTGGGATGCCGCATAAAATACTCCCAGATCATTCCTGTTCGGTAATTTTCGATCATTAATAACATATCTCCCTGGTCGATACCGATATGTTGAGAAGAAAACCACTGGCGGTCTACATTAAAACCGCTAACAAATCCATATTTCCTCCATACTAATGGTCCAAATTTATCAAGCATTCCCCGGATGGCTTTCATCGACTCCTCAGGTGTAAAGGGCAGGGAAGCAACAGAAGCATAGGGAATAATTGTTCCGTCATGTTTATCTTTGAAGGCGCCATAAGCTTTATAGCCAGTAGGACCATCTCCGGCGCTCAGTCCCCAAATATCCCTCTGATAAGTAGCAAAACTTTTATTAAAGGTAGTAAACAATCGGTTGTAATTAGTGGCAGCAATTGCATTATGCCAATAATTGGCATAATAGTCCTCCTTGTCGCGCAAGTCGAACCAGATCAAAGGATATTGATAAACAAACAGCACCTCATCCTGCAAATTGATATAGGTCCCATTTTTAACCGGACGGTAGATCTGCTGCCAGGCTTCCGGGGAAAGAGGATGAGTTGGAGAGCCGATCGCCAGCAAAGCGGCAAGAATTCCTTCATTAAAGCCGTTCCAGCGAGAATGAAGAAAACCCGTAAGCGGATCCCAGCCCATCGTTAAAGTTTCTTCCCCATTGGTCATCCACTGCCAGTCAACTTTTTCATATAACTTATTGGCATATTTTTCAACACTGGTCTCCTTAAAATACTCCCCACAAACAAGCCCCCCGGCTATTAAAATTGCGGTATCAATTGAAGAAAGTTCAGAATTCCAAACCCGTTTTCCATTATGCATATCCACAAAATGGTAATAAAAACCTTTCCTTCCTTCAACTTTACCTCCGGCAAAGGTTTTGAGAGTGGTCAACGCCCGTTTATACCCATCAGCATATGAGATCCAGCCTCGCTCAACCGCTACCGGAATCGCTGTCAGCCCAAAGCCGACAGCAGCAATACTGCATGGCGACTGTGGAGTGCTCCGGTCCTTAATCAACCCGTTCCTAGGGTTAGCCTCCAGCCAGAAATAATCAAAAGCCTTGCGGGATATGGCCTCCAAAAGTTGATCGTCACTCAACTCCAGGAGAGAAACCACTTCTTCTCTGCTTGTTTCGGAAGTCTTAGCGAGTAGTTTCCGAATGGCATCAGGCCTGCCGGTTTCCGCCTGAACTGTCCAGCAGAACAAGCTCGCCACTAAAGCCAAGAGCAAAAAGAATCGTACGATCTTTCGCATAACAAAAATCCTCCTCTTTTGAGGCATCATAGGGCCTTTAATCTATATTTCACTGCTACTGTCCGCAACTCAGAAAATACCTCTCGCAGCTCGTCACTCATAGTAAATGATAGCTTTTACGACTATCAGGTGGGCGTAGGTCCCAAAATCCGGCGCTTTTACCCAGTGCGCCGGG
>DHOO01000140.1:0-12922 GCA_002409975.1 Firmicutes bacterium UBA5388 | reverse complement strand
ATCCTTGCCGGATTGTTGGAAGCTAGTCGTGAGCGACTACTTTAAAAAACGCCAATCCCACCAAGAAAAATAGGAACTTTGTTTAAGGGATATCCGTTCTGTTTGAATTCTTCTTGCCCTTCGGCAAGATGCCGGAAGCCAAAACCAATTTTATATGTTTCCGGACGTGAAGCATCCAGATCCTTAATTCTAAAAGTCAGGGGGAGCACTACCCGATTCCAGCCATTATTGAAAACTCCCTGATAAAACACACCATCAACCCACCCGTTCTTTATATCAGGATCAAAATAAGCTTTCTCATCCCACACATATACAAAGCAACTGTTTAAATTGCTCTCGCTCGAAACATAAATATCAATAAACACCCGATTAGCTACAATCCACTTTGCAAAAGTATTGGGGTTCCTTGCCGGACTAAAGGTCGTCTCAATCTTCACCTCCGGATAATCCGGGTCTATTGGAGTTAAGCTAGGAGTTAGTTTCCAAGAATAGTCGCACTGATAAATTGTATCCGTAACCTTGTAGAGTGAGCAGTTTACATTGGAAAATACCGTCTCATCCTCCATTTTCCACAGAAAATTAATATGGGAAGAACCATCGTTCTTTGATGATGATTCACAACCAGTCATCAATAGAAGTAATAGCAATAGAAAACCTACCAAGGTCGTATTCTTTTTCATCCTGAATCACCTCACCTTAACGGTTATTGTATCAACCCAATGCCATCAATATAAAAGGGGTCGGTTTTCCGTAACGGTACTTTAATTCCTTCTTCGTCCTGCCAAAAGCAAAGGTAAATCGCATACTGCCTCCGCGGGCGCAAAAATTTCATCTTATCTGTTAGTTTAAAGAGGACTCTGTTCCATTCGCCAGGCACAAGCGATGTTGCAGCCATACAGCCATCAACCCATTGCCAATCAGGCGTCGTCATCGCTAACCCAAGAAAGCAGCTGTTCAGCGGGTGATCTTCCGGTAAATACAGGTTAAGAAACAAAGCGCTTTTACCATTCCACTTGTCAAGTATATTCGTGATCTTAACCGCCAACTTGGTCTCCTCAGCGCCGCCCGGAATCACTTTACAGGAACTGCGACCTTCAAAGACCCTCTCAAAATCTAGCAAAAATACAGCTCCGGAACGATCCGAATCGAAGGAACGTAATTCGCTTTTCTCTTCCATTGGCCAAATATACTCTTCACTTGTGTCAAACGCTTGCAACCCCAGCTCCGCAACCCCGCGATTAACCGTTGCCAACGGGGACAGACAAAAGAGTAACAGTCCAATCAAAAGCACTCGTCTCACTATTGCTCACCCCATACTTGATTTTAAAATTTGAATTAATACACTTAACCGGTTAAAATTAGTTTTAAAAAAAAGATACTATTTGGACATACCAAAACTGTACCTTAAAAACAGACAATCAACTTAATAATATCGGTATTATGGTCTACACCGTAGGGATGCACATAACGATCATATTGTAGCTTGGCCCCATTTCTAAACTTGTAACCGATAACCAGTCCCCAGGGAGTATTGCCATCATCATAAAGCCCTTTATAAAGATTTACTTCTCCCCGAAAATAAACAGGTAAGTCAAAGGAATCGTAACTAATTCCAAAGATAGCGGATTTTCGTTCAGTGACAGGATTATTTTCATCTGGTTTACCGTCCAGGCCATAACGATCCTGACTTAAACCGTAATGAAGATAGGCCTTAGTAGAATCGAAAGGAATTAAGTAAGCATTAACAGCTATTGCTGGGTCAGCGCCAATTGAAGAATCATACTTTATGTAAATAGCCTCCGCACCCCAGATATCACCCTCGTAAGATGCTCCGCCGGCATACAAAAACTCTTCCTCCGCTGGTTGCTGGGTTAAAAATCCCATTAAACTAATTTCTTCGCTGACCGGAATATCGATCCGCAACTGACAATTTTGTTGGATTTCTGCTTTAGCGGTAACCGTCTGTCCACTAATCGTCACGGGACTTAAAACCCTCACATCACCCTTGACATCAAAATGCCAATATCCGACTCTCACAGTGCTGTACCTATTGTATAACTCAGCCCAAGCCTCATCACACATCCCCTGTTTCTCAATAGTATCAAAATCAAAGGCAATATGAGCGGTTAAACCATCATTAATCCGGTTGTCAGCAATCAGTTTAGCATAACCGTAAGTTAATGATCTGTGTATGTCATAACCAAAATCCACTTCCCCTCCAAAAACAGTAGCAGCCATGCTAGAGGAAACCATTGAAAAAAGGAGCGTCACACATATTAACAGCGTTAAATATCTTTTCATCATCCTACACCTCTCTTAATACTGCTTCTTACCATAGCTTGTAGCGTCCTTTAACTTTCCACCGCTTACTTCGTCATTCTGTGCTTAACCGGTTAAGCTTATTATAAGACTCTTTCCATCGTTTGTCAATATATAATGTAACTAAAGTGTCGTCGAACTGTGATTGTCACCTAATAACTTTCAGTACAAGATGGCTGTTCTAACCATCAAGCAAAAAAGAGCCCTGACCTTAGGCTCTTTTGATTTTACTTTTTACCAAAGTTATTTGACAGCGGTTATTTCCTCTATTCCACTGGATAAAGAAGACTCTTTTCGAAACTGACTGCTGTAAAGAGTATAATAAAAACCCTTTGTTTTTAGTAATTCTTGATGATTACCCCGTTCAATAATTTCTCCGTTATTTATGACGAGAATATGATCAGCATTACGAATCGTGCTCAGACGATGAGCGATCACAAAACTGGTCCGCCCCTCCATTAATGTTAGCATTGCTTTCTGAATATGTGCCTCAGTACGAGTATCTACACTACTGGTAGCCTCATCCAGAATTAGGATCCGCGGATCAGCCAGGATGGCCCGGGCAATCGCCAACAGCTGTCTTTGTCCCTGACTGAGGTTTCCCCCATCCTCCGTAAGTACGGTCTCATAACCTTGGGGCAGACGCAGTATAAACTGTTCCGCATTAGCCAGCCGGGCGGCGGCTTCCACTTCTTGATCGGTGGCGTCTAATCTCCCATAGCGAATGTTTTCCCGCACAGAGTCGGAAAAAAGATAGGTATCTTGTAATACAATCCCTAAGGAAGAGCGTAAAACATCCCTTTTTATCTGACGTAGATCATAGCCGTCAAGCAGGATTTCTCCATGCTCAATCTCGTAAAAACGAGACAGTAAATTGATAATCGTCGTCTTTCCGGCGCCAGTCGGCCCCACCAACGCAATAACCTGCCCGGGCTTCGCGGTAAAACTAACGTTTTTTAAGACCGGCTTCTCTTTTTCATATCCGAAAGTAACATCTTTAAAAACAACTTCCCCGCTTACCCTCTGTAGTAACTTAGTGGTTAAGAGTTCATCCTCGGTTTCCGGTCTTTCGTCCAAGATTTCAAACACCCGCTCCGCCCCAGCGATCGCCGATTGAATCATATTAACCTGATTGGCCAATTCATTAAGCGGACGGTTGAAAAATCTAATATAGCTGACAAAACTAACAATCACCCCTACACTAGTAAAGCCTTTGATCACGAGTATCCCCCCCACCGTGACAACCAAGGCAAAACTGAGGTTATTCAAAACATTCATCAACGGGCCAATAAGACCGGTAAAAATTTGCGCGCGAATTCCAACCCTTTTTAGATGTGCATTACAGGACCCAAATTCCCGCAAGCATTGATCTTCACGGGTAAAGACTTTAATCACCTTCTGTCCGGAGAGAGTTTCTTCGATAAAACCATTGAGTTCTCCTAAAGCAGTTTGTTGTTCCCAAAAAAGTGTTCTTGTGTAAGCGGTTATTCTACGGGTGAGCAACCACATTAGCGGGATGATTACTAAACTGACTAAAGTAAGAACCGGACTCAAGTAGACCATCATCAGCAATGAACCCGTAAGTATGATCAAGCTGGAGAAGGCTGAAATGACACTGGAGTTTAGGGTATTATTGACATTATCCACATCATTAGTTAGTCTGCTCATCAATTCACCATGAGACCGACGATCAAAGAAAACCAAGGGAAGTGTCTGTAGCTTGTTAAAAAGATCCCGGCGTAGATTACCAACAGTCTCCAGTGAAACCCCAACCATTAGGTAGTTCTGAACAAAGGCGCCAACGGCAGCCAACAGATAAATAGCCATCACAAAAAGGATGATATAAAATAATCCCTTAAAATCCCGGGGAATAATATAATTGTCGATCGCTTTACCCATTAAGAAAGGACCGGCCAAATCCAGAACGGAGCTAAGCATTACAAACAAAAATACGATGAAGAGGATTAACTTTTGCTTGCTTAAATAGACCCATAACCGCTTTAAAGTTGCTTTGGTATTTTTCGGTTTACGGACAGGAGCAAACCTGCCTCCATGACGTCCCCCTGGTCCACCCGGTCCGAAGGGGAAGCGGTTTTTCTCTCCCGCCGTGTCCGTCCTTTCCCTAACCATTAGCCACTCCCTCCTTTTCCAATTGTGAGCGGTAAATATCCTGATAAATAGAGTTAACGCGCAGCAGTTCTTCATGATCTCCGCTCCCCACAATTTTCCCTTCCTCTAAAAGAATAATCTGATCCGCTTCTAATACGGCGCTGATTCTTTGGGCGATGATAAAACAGGTTGTCTCCTTCATCAGTTTCTTTAACGACTGCTGAATCAGATATTCGGTTTTCAGATCCACGGCGCTAGTACTGTCATCCAGGATTAAAATCGACGGTTTTTTGATAATAGCGCGCGCAATCGCTAGACGTTGTTTTTGTCCACCAGAGAGGTTGACTCCTCTCCGTCCCAACTGCGTTTCATATCCGTCCGGCAAGCTCATAATAAAATCATGAGCGTGGGCGGCTTGCGCCGCGGCTACCACCTCCGCATCGGAAGCATCCGCTTTTCCCCAGCGAATATTATCTTTAATTGAACCAGAAAATAAAATGGATTCTTGAAGCGCTATCCTCACTGCTGTTCTCAAGGTTCGCAGTTGAATGGTCTTCAAATCGCGACCATCAATCAGAATCCGCCCTGCTGTTGGTTCATAAAGACGAGGGATAAGATTAACCAAAGTTGATTTTCCAGAACCGGTCGCTCCAAGAATCGCCACCACTTGGCCAGGACTGGCCGTTAAGCATACTTTTTTAAGAACAGGTTGGCCTCCTGCCCCTTGGTATTGAAAGGTAACATCCTCGAAGACCACCTTACCTTCGTTAATTGGCGCCGTGGAAGCGTCGGGAGGATCAGTAATCTCAACCTTGGTTTCTAACACTTCATTAATCCGATCAGCAGATACTTTGGCCCTAGAAGCGCCCATGAGCATAAAGGTAATCATCATCAAAGAGAATAAGATCCGACTAAAATAATTGAGCAGAGCAATAATTTCCCCCACCATCAAACTGCCCTGAGCCACTTGTCGGCCACCAAACCAAAGGACCGCCACTATACTAAGGTTCATAATCGTCATCATCAGAGGTTGCATCAAAATCATTAACCGCGACGCCTTCATATTAATCGCAATTTGCTCGTTATTAGCTTGAGCAAACCTTTTCTTCTCAAAATCAGCACGGACAAAGGCTTTGATCACCCGCGCCCCACTAAGATTCTCGCGCATGACACCATTAACTTTGTCCAGTTTTTCCTGTACAAGATTAAAAAGAGGAAAGCCTTTGCGAATTATCAAAAAAACAACCGTAAAGAGGAGGGGCATCGCTACTGCCAGGATTAAGGCCATCTTAATATTAATCGCAAATACCATAATTAAGCTCCCTATACAAAGGAAAGGCGCCCGCACCATCATGCGAAGGGACATCAACACCATATGCTGGATTTGCAACACGTCATTCGTCAGCCGAGTAATTAAAGATTCGGTCTTAAATTGGTCCAGATTAGCAAAAGAAAATTCCTGAATCTTTTTAAAAGTCTCAGTACGTAAATCCGCGCCAAAATTCATACTGGCGATACTAGAAGCAATGGTACAGCCCCATCCACCTATCAGCCCAATTGAAGCGATACCAACCATCAGTAATCCGTATTTCAAAACAAGGGTGAGATTTCCCTGGGCTACTCCCTGATCAACAATTTTAGCCATAATCGCCGGTTGAGCTAGATCCCCGCTCACCTCCACCAACATCAACAAAGGAGCAAGCGCCGCCACCCGCCAATACGGTTTTAAGTACTTGAACAGCCTAAACACTCAAGATACCTCTCTTCATAATTTTAAATCAAGCCTAAGATTAGATTTTAGTTAGATATCTAAGGCAACAAGACTTCGATACAACTATCCATCTGTTTATACTTTTCACTACTGCTATTCGACTCGCATTAACTCGATTTAGGTATTAATTTATTATATAAATAGTTTATTATCGTGCTTCTTTTAACGATTCCAATAAATTTCTCATGGTCATCAACAACGGGGATGAAATTCTGAGTAATTGACAGGGGAATTAAATCCTCGATATGTGAGTCAATGGAAACCGGCTTGTTATATTGATATTTGGAGATGTTTTTGATCCGAACTTTATTAGTATCTTTAAATCTTAAATCCGGAGTGTGCTTTAACCCCCAGAGTAAATCACCTTCTGTTATCGTTCCGGCATATCTACCCTCATTATCTACAAGTGGCATCGCAGTATACCGATGATATTCCATCTTCTCAATGGCCTGTCGCATCGTAGAATCTTCCGCAATCCAGACTACTTCTTCTTTTGGTGTAAGAAAAAAAGCTATATTCATGTACTTCCCTCCGACAATAACTAGTCTTTAAGCAGCCAATTCTATTATATCTTTTTTCTCCGAAGAAGTGAACTAACCTTTTGAACCCTTTATTTTGAAATACCAGAAACTAACTGGTTAAACAATCGTTCCCCTTGTTCCTATTAAAAAAGTAAAAACATTTTTATTTTACCAGATTTACGATATAATATAGGAACTTAAGGAAAATGATTACTCAATTGGGGGAGGGTCCGTTTTATATGAATTATAGACGATCTTTGTTTTTATTCATTCTGGTCTTGACCGTACTGGTCTTTTCCGGTTGTGAAGACAAAGAAAGCATTCTTGGTCAGTATGCCGGGGGACGTCTCGGGGTTATTCTTGAGACTGATGAGCTGCCGATTGAACCGAGTTTAGAAACGACACTTATTAACTACATAAAAAAACGTATTGACCTACAAGTGGTTAATCCAAAGCTCTTAGCAGACTCCGGACCTTATTATCTCTACTCTGATGAGCATTTTTATCGGGACCAACTGGGTTTAGACTTGCTGCTGATTGTTAAAGTAAGTAATATCAATATTAGTGAAGCCAAACCCAGTATCCGAGTTTGGTCAAAAAATTTGGATGTTAAAGTTACAAACTCTTGCTCTCTTACCCTCTCCTATACCCTACGTGATCTACACTCCACTGAAATCCTTCATCTAGGACAAAGCCATGGCTTTTCTGAAGACTCAACCAGAATAAGGGCCGGTGAGAGCGGAATTCACTTTAAATTCAAAGAAGTCAACCATTACGAATTAATCGAAAAGGCCATGCTCAAAGCGATAAGAGCCACCGATTTATTATAATATAAGGGAATTACTTAATAGTCTATCTTCTAAGCTACGTTTCGTAATAGCCTGAGAAAAAACGAGCCCAAAGATGACAATAATTAAAACAGGATGTGTTAACCGATGATTCGTACTCTTATTTGGTTTATCTATTTCTGGTTTTATTTATTTTTATCCCTCCCCGACTTGATTCGTATCAAATATCTCGCCCGTAAAGGTCAAGAAACAAAGCTTAATACGATTCTCTTTAATAAAGTCGGCAAATGGGCCCGTTCGCTGGTAAGATTAGCCGGGGGAAAAGTAGCTGTTACTGGAGGGGAAAATGTACCCTCCTCCGGTCCGGTGCTATTTGTTAGTAACCATCAAGGAAACTTTGATATTCCTATTCTTCTGGGGTTTATCACCAAACCCAAGGCTTTTATTGCTAAAATGGAAACCAAAAAACTTCCTCTTGTTTCCTCCTGGATGACTTTTATGAAGTGTATTTTTATCAAACGCGATAATCTTCGACAATCACTAAAAGCAATTCAGCAGGGCGCCAAAGCGCTGACCTCTGGACAATCCCTGGTAATTTTTCCGGAAGGAACGCGCAGTAAAAGCAGTCAACTTGGCGCCTTTAAGCCTGGCAGCTTTAAATTAGCCCTTGAAGCCCAAGTACCCATTATACCAGTGACCATCAACGGTTCCTATAAACTGATGGAAAGACAAGGAATCATAATCCAACCTGCTAAGGTCGAGGTGGTAATAGCCGCCCCGGTGTTTCCTCCAGAGAAGATAACTGCTCAAGAACTAGCCTCACAAATTCGAGAAATTATCAAGACCAATCTTAAAGAAACACCCGCATAGCCTGATCATGATATCTTTTTTAACATATTGAACCGTGAGGAAATCATTAGTCGAGATCTCCCATCCCAGATCATTGAGGTCGGCGCTGACAAAATTTATTCCATTTTAAAAAGGTTTTTGAA
Organism: Firmicutes bacterium UBA5388; assembly: GCA_002409975.1. GTDB lineage: Bacteria > Bacillota > UBA4882 > UBA10575 > UBA10575 > UBA5388. The sequence goes on along the minus strand of DHOO01000140.1, from coordinate 4,422 downwards.
GGAAGAAATAGTATAATATTATTGTAATATTTTTCTATAAAGGAGGTTTTTCCTATGAAAAAAATTTTTCTCCCGTTAGCAATAATTTTATGCCTCATACTCACTTTTTCAGTCCTAACGGTCAATACTGAATCCTCGCCGGTAACTATTACCATCTTACATACTAATGATATGCATGGCCGGATCGAACCAGGAGATTATGACGGCATGGGACTCCCCAAACTGACCACTTTAGTCAGGGAACTTAAAGCAGAAAATCCTCATCTTTTACTCTTAGACGCCGGTGACACCATTCATGGTAGGACTTTTACTAACTTGGTGAAAGGTGAAAGTATGATTAAACTAATGAATGTAATCGGCTACGATGCCATGGTTCCCGGAAACCATGATTTCAACTATGGATATACCCGCTTGGTCGAATTAGCAGAGCAAACAGCAAATTTCCCCATTCTCTGCGCGAATGTAAAGAAGAATGGGAAGTTTCTATTCCAACCCTACTTTATTAAAGAGGTTAACGGTAAAAAAATAGCTATTTTTGGCTTAACTACTCCCGAGACCTTATATAAATCTCACCCCAATAATACCAAAGGATTAGACTTTATTCATCCGAGTAAGGCCGCTGCTGAAATGGTCACAGAATTAAAAAAGCAAGCCGATTTTATTATTGCCCTCGTTCATCTAGGTCTTGATGCCGGCAGTGAATACACTAGTGAACAACTAGCGAAAGAAGTCGGTGGCATTAACTTAATTGTTGACGGTCATAGCCATACCAGACTACCAACAGGGAAAATGGTAGGGCCAACTTTAATTGTGCAAGCAGGGGAATACAATAAAAATTTAGGGCGGGTCGAGGTCAGCTTTACTACAACCAACATAGAAATGAGAGCCTCACTCATTGCCAAAGAAGAAACTGCTAATACCAGTGAAGATCCGGAAATTCTCCGGTTAATTGCCGACGAGAATAAAAGTCAAGAAAACATTTTACGGACCGTTATCGGCGAAACAACTGTTGAACTTATTGGTGAAAGACAATTGGTCAGGACAGGAGAGACAAACCTGGGTAACCTCTTAACCGACGCCATGCGGATTCTCTCAGGAGCCGATCTTGCGCTCACCAACGGCGGTGGGATCAGAGCCTCTATTGCCCGTGGCGAGATTACTCTCGAAGAAGTATTAGAGGTGCTTCCTTTTGGAAACACCGTCGTGGTCAAAGAGATAAAAGGCGCCGACATCATCTCTTGCCTTGAACATGGCACTGCTAAATATCCTGAAGCCAACGGTTCATTCCCGCATGTTAGCGGTTTGTCTTACATCATTGATCTAGCCAAACCGGCTGGTCAAAGAATTACCGATGTTAAGGTTAATGGAAGACCCATCATCCTCACTCAGACTTATACCGTAGCCACCAACGACTTTATGGCCAGTGGTGGTGATGGATATACCTGGTTTGCTCCTGCTAAAAATGCCGGAGAACTTGGTGGCCTTGATGAAATATTAGCCGAGTATATCAGAAGTAAAGGCGCCATAACTCCCAAGATTGAAGGAAGAATTCAAGCGATCGATTCTAGTAAAATAGTGGTCTATATCGTGAAAAAAGGTGATGTTCTCTGGAAAATCGCCAGAAAGCATGGGACAAATATTTATGAAATTATCAAACTGAACCCCGAAGAATTAAAGAATCCGGATCTCATCTTCCCTGGACAAAAACTGATGATTCAAGAATAGACACTAAAGCGAAGAGGTTGACCTCTGAAATAATTCTTTTCAGAGGTCTTCCCTTTTATAGAACCGTACGCACAGGTTTCGTATACGGTTCCTGATAAACCTCAGTTACTATATCTCGTAATAGTAATGTAAAACAGCAACTTTAACTTTTCCAAATTGAGGGGATTGCATAAATTCCATAAGCTGGTATTTGGCCAATCTCGAAAACACTTCGGGGCTTGTCGACTAACCCGGCTCTGATTTTCATCACTTCACGTGTGCGGGCGGTAACCAGCGTGAGCGACTACCTGAAATATAGAGATTAGATAATCCCCAGTTGGACTATCAAACTGCTATAAGCGGGCTAATCAATACGCCTTTAGCAACAAGCAAATGGAGGGCTTTTGATGATAAGATTTGGTGTCATAGGAACAAACACGATCACCGAAAAGTTTATAAAAGGCGCATCACTGCATAAGGATTTTAAACTGACCGCCATCTATTCGCGGACACAGGAGAGAGGAAAGGCTTTCGCTGATAAATACAATGTAAAGGATGTTTTTACCGAGCTTGAGGATATGGCTAAACGCAGTAGTGTAGATGCCGTATATATAGCGAGTCCTAATGCGCTCCATAGTAAACAGGCCATTACATTATTACAAAATAAAAAGCATGTTTTATGTGAAAAGGCTGTGGCTTCAAACCTAAAAGAATTGGTTGAAACGATCAAGACCGCAAGAGAAAATAAGGTGCTCTTCATGGAAGCAATCATGACTATTGCGCTTCCCAACTTTAAAGTAATAAAGGATAATTTACATAAAATTGGCACGATCAGAAGATATTTCGGCAACTACTGTCAATACTCCTCAAGGTATGATAAATATAAGGAAGGCATCGTATTGAATGCTTTTGATCCCAGACTCTCAAACGGGTCTTTAATGGATATTGGAGTATATTGCATTCATCCACTGGTTCAACTATTTGGGAAGCCTAACAAGCTAAAAGCAAATGGACTCCTTCTGGAATCGGGAGTGGATGGTCAGGGAAGCATACTGTTTCAATATGAAAACATGGATGGAATAATTATGTACTCAAAGATTGCCAATTCCCATCTACCCTCTGAAATTCAAGGAGAATTGGGAAATATCGTTATCGATTCTATCAATACTCCAAGTAATATAAAAATTTATTATAAAGATGGTGATGTTGAAGATCTTTCCGTACCGCAACTTGAGGATTCTATGTACTATGAAGCATCAGAATTCATTGATTTAATAAAGGCAGGCAAGATCGAATCGCCAATAATAACTCATCAAGCTTCAATGGATGTCATGAGCATTATGGATGAGGCAAGAAGCCAAATCGGTTTATTTTTTCCGGCAGATAGGGAAGAGCAACATTAGCTTTCCAGACACATTTACTAAGTAATGATGACCCCCAAAATAGACGCGGATCAAAACCGACCGGAAACATCGTCTCCGGTCGGTTTTCTTCAGACAGCATTCTTGTGAAATAGAGGGCTTAAATTGGGTCGAACAGTAGAAAAAGATCGCCAGCCGTTTCCAGTCCAAAGCTTTTTGCGTTGTATCCTTTTAAAAAGCCCACTACAATATATAGTGATTGACTGGTATTAGGCTATCTTGCGATAACAGAGATAAAAGCGCGTCCCTTCGGACCGGCAGGTGAAGGGCAAGCCACAAACTGATCAGGGTTTTCGCGCAGGACTGGGCTGCTTCTGGCCGTATGATCCCAAACTACCCAGACTTCTTCAAAGAGTAACGGGTCGGACATAGATTCATAAATTACCGAACTGGATGAGAATATTTGAAGAGTTCTTTTAGATACTTCCAAAGCTCAATCCCTTCTGGAGAATTAAATTTTTGCACTTGATGGCCAGTGTAAGAGGGATAAAGATAACCATGGAGCATTCGCCCAAAAAGTCCTTTAGGGCCGCCAGATAAGTAATCATACAAATACATACAACGGTCGAGAAAAAGAAAAACAATCTCCAATTCGTACGCTACGCCTCCTTGTTGAAGCGATAGCCCACACCGTGTACTGTCAGGATATAAAAAGGGCGTTCCGCATCCGGCTCAATCTTTTGGAGAACAAATGCGATAAATCCACCTCTCGATGTTCTTTTAATTTGACTTTTTGGCTGTATTTTCATTTCAGAGTCCATTTAATTTGACGTTTAACACGTTGTCTTTGGGTATTTCTACCCTCCGCACCGGTTTTGGACGGTATTTTCCGTCCCGGATAGATTGAAGGAGCTTTTCCCGGTTTTCTCTCAGGTAGAGTAGAAGTTCATCTACCTGCATTCCATCAATTCCACCTGCCCCTTTGTTCCTCTTCACCTGCTTGTAGGCACGGTTTAGATTATCCCAGGTTAGGATTAGCTCCAGCAAGCCCTCCGTCTGCTCGCTGCCAGTTGGTGATGTCGGTTTCGGTCATCTTTAGTGGCGCACACGGCTTCCGCATATTCTCTCTGTTCTGTAGATACCTTTTGCGGACAGCCCTTTTTTTGAAGTTGTCTGTGTTTTAATTTGTTTTAATTTGCCACTTTCAGTAACTTTCATTGACCCTCACCTCGTTCTGGTTCGGTCCTTCCTTATAATGTCGCAACACCTCCGTACTACGACCTCTGCTGACTTCTCACGACAAATCTTATTTCAACCGGGCTTCATACTCTGTTTCCACCCGTCCGTGAGACCTCCC
>DHOO01000077.1:8411-21990 GCA_002409975.1 Firmicutes bacterium UBA5388 | reverse complement strand
GGTTATGGATATAGAGGCGTTTACCCGTCGTGAAAAAATGCTGAAATTGCGGGAAGAACTACTAGCTGTTGAGGAAGAACGTCTAGCTGGTCGTGCCGGAGTAACACCAGATGAACTGGACAGTTATCTAGACAGTATAATTGATGAGGTGGAACATGGAAAAGAAACCTCAATATAAAGTGATTGTCTCCGACCGTGCTCGTCGGATGCTGGCGGGCCATGTTCGTTTTCTGGCGCAGAAAAGCCCTACTGCCGCCCGAAAAACAAAGAATGAATTGATGGATGCAATTCGCTCCTTTTCCACCATGCCGGAGCGTTTTCCTTTTTTGGAAGCTGAATTTATCCCGCCAAATAAATATCACAAGATGTTTATTGAAAAGTGGTATCTCATTCTGTATCAGATTAAGGATCAAACGGTGTATGTTGATTATATAGTGGATTGTAGGCAGGATTATGGGTGGCTGGTGCATTAACAATAGGTATGCATTGATTTGGTATTAACGTTAGTTCTTAATGGTATTGGTAACACGTTACGTCTTTTGCCATTGCAAGTACTGTTCAAAATGAATCTGCCCATTTAGCTCATATAGAACAACGTAAAAAGCATTGGGATGTCATTCGCAACCGGCGCTGTCTGCGGCGACCACTGCTCCCCGATTTCCGACAAAACCATCATGTCCTCGACCGGCGCCATGTGCAACCACATTAACCATGTTGAAACACAGCTTCCTTCAATAACCGTCAAAGCAGGTTGGTGACGGTGTTTTTTTATCGCGGCCACTAAAGCGGGCTCTTTTTAATTGTTACCGGCTATGGAGAACCCAGTAGGTTTCTACGGAAATAAGCTAGTTGTCATTGGATTTTCTGTTTTTATTTTTAAGCTTTTCCAACAACAAGTTAATCTTTTTTTCACGCGCTATTGTTTCTGCCGGATCCAGTTCAAAACTAACTTTGAGCCAGCTTCCTTCGGTACTTCCCGCCGGAAGTAACTGGCGTGGCGCCTCAACTTTAATTTCCTCGTCTCCGCATAACAGAATAGCATATTCTCCCTCAAAGCGATCAATAACAGCTTTCATCACAACACCTCACTGACTTGGTGGTTGGCATGCGCCGCAAGGTTTATACCCGGCGTTTTTGGCTTCTGCGACTGAAGAAAACCAAATTAGGTTTTCCGGTCGAATTGTCTCTGCATTCCGGCAGCTTGGGTAATGGTATTTATCAGATTTTACACTTCCTACCAACTGTCCCGGTCTTGTTTCGGCATGATGGTTGCGTTTTGTTTTAATTTTATAAGTTACCCCATCTGTCTGTACAATAATTGTACCATTAAGATCTGTCCGGTAAACATCTACTCCGGTTTTTTGTAACCGATTTATTATCTCTGTATGTGGGTGGTTGTATTTGTTTTCTGCCCCAACCATAATAACGGCCGCGACCGGGTTTACTGCGTCCAGAAATGCGGGAGAAGTAGACGAAGAGCTTCCATGGTGGCCGACTTTTAGAATTGTGCTCCGGAGGTCAGCGCCACGGGAGATCATTTCTCTTTCAGAGATTATCTCTGCGTCACCGGTAAACAATAAACTTACCTGGTTATATTCCAATCTGGTTACCACTGAAGCATCATTTAAATGAGCGTCGGAGGGCTTATAAGGGTGGAGTAAGGCCATGAAGATTCCATCGCCCAACTCTCGGCTCAGGCCGGCACGGCCTTCAGTAAAAATGATGTTTTTTTGCTCAATCAGGGTGAGGTATTCTTCAAAGGTCTTGGTGGTATGTATTATTGCCGGGTCGATTACTTCTTTGACCGGGAAGGCTTTAAGAACGTCGATTAGACCGCCGATGTGATCCGAGTGGGGGTGAGTTGAGATCACAAGATCCAATGCTTTTACGCCCTGGCCTCGAAGGTAGTTAACAACGGTCGGCCCGGCGGAACGTTCTCCGCCGTCGATTAGTAGGTGCTGAGCGGGTGTCTGAATTAGGATAGAATCACCTTGACCAACATCAATAAAATGAATGGTAAGATCGGTTGAGTAGGCGAAGGCCAGAGAAAAAGCGGAAAGAAAAACAGAAATCAGCAACAACAGTTTCTTAGTATGTTTCATCTTTTGTGCAAAAACTCCTCTACATCAATTGCAACTTGCTTTAATCAGAGGGAATTGCTTAATTATCTTCGGCGTCATTTAACCACGATCCATAGTATTTGATTTTGGCTCTTAATATTTTGTGGTTAAATCTTAAATCAATCAATTATGCAATTCCTTAATCTATATGCTTCTATGATCTTTTTAGCATTTAGGCGCAATGTTATTTATTTAAAATTATTAAGTTGTTTATTACTAGAATACAGTAGTAAATGACAAAAGGCAACGTCAATTATGTAATTCCTTTAAGGATAAAAAGTAATTGGAAAATCTTATAGGTTGGACATTGGGTAGGAAAAATTTCTTATAATTTTTATAATGGGAAGGATTTTTAACAGTAACGAAGAATTATACTATATTGAAACATATTCGAAACATATTTAAAATTTTCCTGTTCTTATTGGTTTCGAAAATGATTGCTTTGTGATAACTGGAACTCTCTGGCTACAGAGAGGGTGAGGTTTCTATAATTTTCTATCTTTAGATTTAAAGTGGTTGAATTATGAATTATTAAAAAAAGAAACCACCGTCTTAATAACTTCAATAGTAATGCGTTACCGAAGGTATTTCCAGGGAAAGGGGGAGGTAAATAAATCAGAGGGGGACTGTCCTTATAAAACTAGTATTAATTTAAAAGGCAACGCAAAAAGCCCAGTATTAGAGAGGAACCAGATACATTAATTGAACTTATTAAGTGTTATGTGGAGGGAGGGAAAATTCCCGGAAGGTAAATAATATATAAATATTAAAATAGGGAGGGCGAAACAATTGAATAGGAAACAATTAACGTTTATGGTTGTCTTATGTCTTGTCTTGTTAGTAGCTAACTCTGCTCTGGCTCGGACCCAGACCGTCTCACTCTGGAATTGGCGGGGTGAAACAGAGTTCTGGGCTGCCGTGGAAAAAGAAATCCGGAAAGAACATCCGGAGATCAGAATTGATTATCGAACTTTTATTCCCACGGAGTATGACTCCATTCTCATGGTGGGGATGCAATCAGGGGAAGGTCCAGACATTATTACTTTACGCGGTGGACCCGGTGTTGCCAAATTTGCCGAACCTGGGATGGTTGAGCGCTTAGACAAAATTCTAGACTTCAGCCTATTTCCGGAAGGCGCCTTGACGCAAGCGAGCATGAATGCCGGAGTATACGGTGTTCCTTTTGCGTTACAGACCTATCAAATTTACTATAATAAAGAAATCTATGCTAAGTATGGTCTCAAAGAGCCTGCTACGTGGGATCAGTTAATCGAAAACTGCCGGGTGCTGCAAGCAAATGGAGTCACCCCGTTCTATTTCCAAGGGAGAGAAGGGTGGGGCTTATCTCTTGTTCAGACTACTATTGGAGCAAGTATTCTAGGCGCCGAATGGATTACGGGTTTAGTTAAAGGGAAAAATGCCTTTACAGATCCCAAATTCATTGATTCACTCTACAAAGTTCTTGAATTAAAGCCATTTATGCAAAAGAATTTTGAAGCCGCGTCATACTCTGACATGCAAATGGCTTTCCCAATGGAAAAAGCGGCTATGACATTCGGCGGCATGTGGGACGTAAAATCTTTTGACCAGATTGCTCCGGAGAAAGAATGGGGTATGTTCTTAGTTCCGCCGGTAAAGAAGACAGATCGTCCTTATGCATATGCTTATATGGACGGAGCGTATGGATTAAATAGCGCCTCTAAAAATCGTGAGGCGGCTTTGAAGGTGTTGGAGTTTACTACATCTGCAAAGTTTGGTCAAATGTTTGTAGAGTTCAACCAAGAGATAAGCCCGATTGCCGGTATTCAGGCGCCAGCCGAATTAACCGAATTACAGCAAGGCTTGAAATTCGTTGAGCACCACGCATTACCTGACATCTATGGTGTTCGCTCGGTCTTAACGTTTGGCGTGCCCGATATCCATACCTTACTTGGCGCCGGTATGCAAGCTATTCTCAGCGGTGAAAAAACCCCGAAGCAATTGGCAGAGGAGTTACAGACAGGTATCGCCTCTTGGTACAAACCGTTTCAAAAGTAAGTTAGTTAATGTGGATCAATAGAGCACATAAATTGGTAGGCTATACACAGTTTTATGCGTATAGCCTACCAATTTAAGCGGAGCGTGATCGTATGAATAGTGAAATCCCAACTCGCCAGTCTTCGTTTCTTTTATTCATAAGGAAACATAATTATTTATTGCTGGTTTTGCCGGCGCTTCTTCTTTATACTGTTTTTATAATCTATCCATTCCTCAACAGTATTCGCTATAGCTTTTTTGAATGGAGTGGTGTTGGACCCATGACGTACATTGGATTGGGAAACTACCACACTATTTTCTTTGGAGCCCTACAAGAGTTTTTCGTAAGGGCGCTCAAACATAACCTTTTTGCTTTCGTTATCAATTTTTCGTTGCAAACTATCTTCGGACTAGGATTGGCGCTCGCTCTTTACGCTGTAACAAAGGGCAGTAATCTCTATAAAACCATCTTTTTTCTCCCCAACACCTTGTCCACTGTTATTGTCGGGTTTTTATGGAATCTTCTTCTCAATCCGCAGTGGGGGATGGTAAACCGCTTTTTCGAAATGGTGGGGTTGGATTTCTTGTCAAGACCATGGCTTGGTGATCCCAAGCTTGCTTTGCCTACCATTCTGGCAGTTAGTGCGTGGCGTGGGTTAGGATTCCCTATTTTGGTATACTTAGCAGCCCTATTGGCCATACCCGAAGAATATGTGGAAGCGGCAAAAATTGATGGGGCTAAGGGCTTTCAGATTATTCATCACATTTATATACCATTGATCTTACCTACGACTTTTACCCTAATGACCCTAAGTTTTATCTGGACCTTTAATATGTTTGATCTTATCTTTGCGCTACAGGGAGCCTCTGCAGGCCCTAATTATGCTACAGACGTGTTAGGAACCCTTTTTTATCGTATTACATTTGGCGGAATGGGGAGTTCTGCGACGGGGATGGGGTTAGGGGCGGCCATTGCGGTTGTCATCTTTTCCGTACTGTTTCCAGTTTCTTATCTCCTCAATCGGATTTCTAAGAAGTTCGAACTATAAATTAAAACCGGAGGTGGTTGCATTGGAGCTACCAAGGTGGCGACCAGGAAAACTGACCCAGATCATGCTTCATTTTATACTACTGGCTTACTCCATTATTGTTCTTTATCCAATCGGAATTATGTTATTATCTTCGGTGAAAGGCACCCGGGAAATCTTTACGAATCCCTATGGTTGGCCGGCATCACTTCGGCTGGATAACTACTCTAAAGCTTGGAAACTAGCAAATTTCTCCGTCTATTTCCAAAATAGCGCTTTTGTCTCCGTCATGACAATCCTTGTGCTTCTATTTGTTTCATCAATGGCCGCCTATGTCTTGGCTCGTTTTGAGTTCCGAGGTAATCGTGCTTTATACATGTTATTCATTAGTGGTTTAATGTTACCCGTCCGCTTAGCAGTAGTGCCGTTATTTACCATGATACGTGACATCAACCTCCTGGATACGAGGACAGCACTCTTGATGGTTTACGTTGCATCGGGGATTCCCTTTTCCATTTTTTTGCTAGTAAATTTCTTTAAATCCATTCCGAAGGAAATTGAGGAAGCTGCCATCATTGATGGATGCGGACTATTTTCTATTTATTATCGGATTATGTTGCCGCTCATCGGACCGGCTTTAGCCACTGTAGGAATATATAACTTTATCGGTACTTGGAATGACTTTTTCTTTCCTTTAATCTTTTTACGTACGAAGTCGAAATATACGATACCCCTAGGAGTCATGCAGTTCTTTGGGGAGTTTACGAATCAATGGGATATGCTTTTCTCGTCACTAACTATTGCGATTGTTCCTGTGATCATCATTTTCATGGTTGCGTCAAAACAATTTATTCGCGGTATGACAGCGGGAGCAGTAAAGGGCTAGGGGATTGTCGCTGGGGAAGAAAGTTTGGAGTTTATTGTTGTTATTATCTTGGATAAAGGTATACAGGAGAGTAAGAGGTGTTCCAGTTGAAAATCATCGTCTGCATAAAACAAGTGCCAGCGACCAGTAGTGTGGAGATAGATCCCACTACTGGTGTTTTAAAGCGGGAAGGCGTGGAAAGCAAAATGAATCCCTACGATTTATATGCCTTGGAGACCGCCTTGCGCTTAAAAGAGAAAACAGAGGGGAGCATAACCACGGTAACCATGGGACCGCCTCAAGCCCAGTCCGTGATTGAAGAATCTTTTATTCTGGGCGCGGATCAGGGATACCTTTTCTCAGACCGCAAGTTTGCCGGTTCGGATGTGCTAGCTACCGCCTATACCTTGTCACAGGGGATTGGGCTTCTTGGCGAATTTGACTTAATTGTCTGTGGCAAACAGACAACAGATGGGGATACAGCTCAGGTTGGACCGGAGTTGGCCGAGTTTCTAGGGATTCCCCATGTCACCTGGGTCAGAGAGATTACTGAAGTGACAGCGGACAAGATCGTTGTCAAACAGGATCTGGGGAATAGTTACGCCATTTTGGAATTGCCTTACCCTTCACTGCTCACGGTCGAAAAGGATATTTTCCAACCCAGGCTTCCTTCTTATCGCCGTAAGCTCCTGACGGCCGGACAGCAAGTGAAGGTGTTTACTTTTTCTGATTTTATTGACCATAACGAGCAGAAATATGGATTGAATGGTTCGGCGACGCAGGTGGAACGAATTTTCCCACCCCTTACCAAGCAGGATCAGACCTGTTGGGAGGAGCCGGCGCCGGTGGTGGCTGAAAAAATCTATGAACTAATCAAGGATAGAAATTTTATCTAAGAGGTGGCTGACGTGGCGGTTTTAGTAATCAACAACAACCGATGCAATTTATGTGGCCAATGTATCATGGTTTGCCCGTTTAAGGCTATATCTCGACAGAACGATAAGATCGAGATTGACGCCGGGTGTAAAATGTGTAAAATATGCTTAAAAAATTGCCCGGAGAAGGCGATTGGCTTAATTGATGAACGAAGAACAACTGTCAATAAAGAGGAGTGGCGGGGTATCCTGGTTTTTGTCGAGCACCTGGCAGGTAATATTCACCCCGTGACGATCGAGTTGATTGGCAAAGCCAGAGAACTGGCTGATGCCGTCAGGCATCCTGTGTACTGCCTGTTTATGGGGCATGGGATCAGTCAGCAAGCTCAAAAGTTACTCCGGTACCCGGTGGATCGGGTTTTTGTCTATGAGGATCAAGAATTGGCCTATTTTCGGGTGGATACTTACGCCAATATTTTTGAAGATTGTCTTCGTAAAGTAAAACCTTCCATTGTCTTAGTGGGGGCCACTTCAGTAGGGAGGTCCTTAGCGCCGCGGGTGGCTGCCAGGTTCCGAACAGGTTTAACCGCCGACTGCACGACATTGGAAATCAGAGCAAATACCGATCTGGTTCAGATCCGGCCGGCTTTCGGCGGCAATATTATGGCTCAGATTATTACTCCCGACGCCAGACCGCAGTTTGCCACGGTCAGATATAAAGTGATGACTCCTGCCCAGCAGCTTACCATTCCGCGGGGGAGCATTGAAAACTGTTCGGTTTCCCCGGATAAGCTCAAGTCCGAGCTGATTCTCAGGCAGGTAGTGATGAAAGAAGAATTGCCAGGTATTTCCGAAGCTGAAGTATTGGTGGCGGCGGGAAGAGGAGTGCGGGAGCAAAAGGATCTGGCGTTGCTTGAAGAATTGGCCACTTTACTGGGTGGTCAATTGGCAGCGACCAGACCGTTGGTGGAGATGGGTTGGGTTCATTATACGCGGCAGATCGGGTTATCGGGAAGAACCGTCAAACCTAAATTAATAATCACCTGTGGCGTTTCCGGGGCTGTGCAGTTTAGCGCCGGAATGAACGCTTCCGAATGTATCGTGGCGATTAATCAGGATCGCAACGCCCCCATACTCGCTCAGGCCCATTACGGAGTGGTTGGCGACCTTTATGAAGTAATCCCATTATTACTGGAGAAGATCAAAGGGGTGAGGGAGACAAATGCCTTATAAAAAAATTACGACGGACGATCTGGAGTTTTTAAAGAAAATTACGGCTCCGGATCGAATTTATACGGGCCGAGAGATTAATGATGATTTTACCCATGACGAGATGACGGAGTATGGGAAGTTTTCACCGGAAGTAGTCGTCGAAGCGTTGACCAATCATGAAATTTCATCACTCATGCGCTATGCCTATGAACACAATATTCCCGTCACCCCTCGGGGTTCCGGAACCGGCTTATGCGGGGGCGCAGTCGCGCTTTATGGTGGAATACTTCTTTCAGTGGCGAAGATGAATAAGATCCTGGAGATCGATGAAGACAACTTAACCGTTACGGTCGAACCGGGTGTCTTATTAATGGAACTGGCGAAAGCAGTAGCGGAAAAAGAGCTTTTTTATCCCCCGGATCCGGGAGAAAAGACCGCCACGATCGGCGGGAATGTGATGACCAATGCCGGGGGGATGCGGGCGGTGAAATACGGGGTGACCCGTGATTATGTGCGGGGAATGGAAGTAGTGTTACCCGATGGAGAGATGCTCGCCATCGGCGGGAAGGTCGCGAAAAACAGTTCGGGTTATAGTGTGAAGGATCTGTTCATCGGTTCGGAAGGAACATTAGGGATAGTCACCAAATTAGTCCTCAAGTTACTGCCCTTACCCAAAAAAACGATTAGTCTGTTGGCGCCCTTTCCTACCTTAAACGATTGTATTGATACCGTTCCGGTGTTATTTAAGTCCAAGCTGATCCCGACAGCGGTAGAATTCATGGAAAAAGAAGTGATTGCAGCCGCTGAAGAATATCTGGGCAAGGCTTTTCCGGATAAGTCGGCTGATTCCTACCTGCTGCTGACCTTTGATGGCAATGCCACTGCCGAAGTAGAGAAAGCCAGCGACCGGGCGGCCGGGGTTCTTCTTCAGGCAGGCGCTATTGATGTGTTGATTGCTGATACCGAAGAGCGGCTGGAAACGATCTGGACGGCGCGGGGAGCATTTTTGGAGGCGATCAAAAGCTCTACTTCTCAGATGGACGAGTGTGATGTGGTGGCGCCTTTGAACCGGGTAGGAGAGTACATTAAATACGTAAAGCAGTTGGAGGCCCAAGAGCAAATCAGAATCGAGAGTTTTGGCCATGCCGGCGATGGAAATATCCATATTTACCTCTGTAAAGACGCCTTGTCGGATGAGGACTGGCAGGTAAAAAGGGATACGATCATGCAAGCGCTGTATGAAAAAGCGGTAGCATTCGGCGGACAGGTCTCGGGCGAACATGGTATCGGCCATGCCAAGAGAGCTTATTTAGCGGAATCCATCGGGAACAGGGGTATGGAGTTGAATAAAGCCATCAAGAAAGCTTTTGACCCTAAACTGATCTTGAATCCGGGTAAAGTATGTTACTGAGATAATTAAATTAGGCAGAGGGGCGCCGTTCTTTATTCCGGGTTATGAAGTGTAGCGGTGGCGCAGGTCTTCACCTCTTCAATTGTTAAGGCCTGACCGGCCTTTTCTTTTTTTAAGCGGTGGTAGGCCTCTTCATTGATAGTAAAGTTCAATTCATTACGGTAAATTAGCCACTGTTCATCTAAAAAAGGCAGGATATAGGTAGCCATCGCTGCTTTGCCTTCTGAGATAAAAGCAGTTTTTAAAAAGAAGTGACGGCGCCTACAGATCGGACAGAGCCCAAATTCTTCGTCTGTGCTCCGCTCAAAGATCAGGGGGTAGATGGCGCATTCTACTGGTTTGATCCGGGGATTGATCCCTAAAAGGCAACGGTTATGCTGCAAGTAGGAGCAGGTCTCGGCCGGACTCCAGCAGTAGATGATCCCATGGGCGGTGGTGATCGAATCGAGCAGCTTTTCTGGGTGGATACCCACTTCCTTTAAAAACTCCAGTTCCCCGGGGAGCAGGAAAACGGTGGTGGAAAACCCTCTACTGGTTTCGCATAATCCATCGCAACCTTGACATAGACTCTCACTGGTATCACCTTGAAATGCTTTGAAAAACCTCCGATAGTAGTACGGAGGGATTAATTTAAAGTTGCTGTTCATTTCATCCATCCCCTTATTTTTAAATGGTCTTTGTAAGTTTCAAACCAATAAGCCAGATCAGCTAAGGACAGGAGGCTATCCCGTTCCGCGCGGGTCATCTTTCCCTTCTTAAGTTTTTCCGGTAACTCTGGTTTGATGAAGCCGGGCAGGAATTTAGGGAGCCGCTTAATCATTTTTGCTAAGTAGGCGCGGTTGTGCCGGTTACGCCAGAGTTCGGGAACTTTTCGGAAATAGCGGCTATGATCGGGGCGCTGATGGGTGTTGGGGACTACAGCTGTCTTATCCGAAACAATACGAAAAATTTGGTCGTAGATTTTTGACTGGACCTTCAGCCGTACTGGGATTGAAAGTGTCCACTCAAAAAACTGAGGATCAAAGAAGGGGGTGCGGACCGATTGCTGATGGCCGATGATGCCAAAAGTGGAGAGGGCTATGGCTCTGCGGGTAAAATTTCTCAATCCCAGATAAATTAGACCATTGGGATTCCCTTTCAGCTTGTTCAACTCGGAGCGGATTTTCTTGTGCGCGAGTTGCTTAATGGTAGCATGATATTTAGCCGTAATTAACTGCTCGAAGTGGGTTTTATACCAACGGAAATAAACTGTTAATAACTGTCGGTAATCTTCTTTCCGCCACAGGCGCCAGAATTGAGGTAAGACTTCTGAGCCTCCTAAACAAGCATCTCCTCCTAAGCCGTCGAAGCAAGGGAGGGGGTTCTCCGGCAGCATGGTTAAGAGATTAACGACCCAAGGATGATAACTGGTTTCAAAGTTTACTAGCCGACATTTTCTCTGATGGTAACAGGCGAGGTAATTGCGGGGAAGAGATTGGTAGTGATGGTCTGTCCCTAGCAGCTTAGCCACTTCGGCGGCGGCAACGGTATCGGTGGTCCACCCGTAATCTTTATGGGTGGTGTAGGTCATCAGCTCCACCCCAAGTAAATTTAGACCGCAAGCGATGATCCGGGAATCATAACCACCGCTTAAGGGGAGCAGCGCTTTCTTAGCGCCGTTGACTTGTCGGTTTAGGGCAGCCATAAACCGGGCCGGAGCTTCGGCTAATACTTGCTCTACGGTAAGCGAGGGCTCGGGGCGGAAGGAAAGGTAACTGAAGTGGGGGACCGACCGGAGTTGGTCTTCTTTAACTGAATAACGAAGCACTCTTCCTTGTGGCAGACGGCGGATCTCTTGAAAGAGAGTTTCATCGCCAAAGGGGTGTCGGAGGCAGATGTATTGGCACACAGCGCTATAATTTACGGAAAACTTCTTGACTGAATGCCGCACTAACCAATCGCTCTCCGTGGCGAAGGCCAACTCGCCATCCCGATGACAGTAGTAGAATGGTCTTAATCCGTAACGGTCGGTTCCAATCCATAGAAGCGCCTGGTCTTGATCCCAGAAAACGAAAGCATATACTCCATCTCTCCGGGTGATGAGGGGAAGGCCTTCCGTAGTATAGTCATCAGCGCTGGCGGGTGTTCCTCCATTTAGAGCGTGGTTGCTAATCGGTTTTTCTCGTGGGAAGAAGTTGTTTCCCAGTACTAGAGCTTTCCCTGGGATGATGCTGTGTTCGAGGCTCTTCCCTTGGATGGTCGCGTAACCAACAATACCAAGCTCCGCATCGTTAAACTGAAGATTAGCTTGCGCGTAAATAGTGTGGTCTTCTTCTTGCTTAGTCTGGTGACCGATCACACCACAAAGTATCGACATGATAACCACACCTTTCTGCTCCACCATCATACGCGGACCGGAAGTTACAGGTTAAAAGCTGTTGCTTTTTCCGGCGATCAGCATACGAATTTTAATTTAATCCTATATGGTAAAAACTCGCATATATTTAGGTAAAAGCTAATTGCGTTGTTACCTTAATTTGAAGTCATGACACAATATATAGTGTGTTGCTTGCGGAAAGGCGATCAATATATTGTGGTATGATAGTTGAATCTAGGAACAACGCAAATAGCCCGTAAGAGGGAGGCATGAGTAGGAAGCTCCCTTAATTTCTGCGGAGGTGGTGTTTTTATGGGTGACAGGTCGCAACAGGGCAGAAGAAGGTGTACCCTTCCGGTTCCGTATCCGGAGCCGCAAGTAGTAGCTCCTAACGCTTACTATGCTAATCTTCTGTTGGAAGATTATGCCGGTGTGACCAGTGAACTGACAGCCATTAATCAGTATTTGTACCATCATTTTACTGTTAACGAAGAGTATGAAGACTTAAATGAACTGTGGAAATGTATCTCGATTGTCGAAATGAAGCATGAGGCAATGTTAGCGGAGACCATTCTGTTGTTAGGGGTGGCTCCGGAGTATCGGACTTTGACTAATAACTTTCCGGTCTACTGGAGCGCTTCCTATGTATACTATGGGGTGGAAGTCTGTGACCGTTTGACGGCGGACATTGCCGGGGAAAAAGAGGCGATTCAAAATTACCGAAAACATCAGGACCTAATTGCTGATCCTTATATTAGACAGCTTTTGGAACGGATTATTATGGATGAAGAACACCATTTAAAACTGTTTTATCAAGTAGCTGCTAAGTATTGCCCGAGGTGGGAGGAAGTTAGAGATTAGATTAGAGCAGAGAAAGAGGGGGTTCCGCAGGAGCCCCCTTATTTTACTTTTTCTTTGGTTTCTTTCCTTTATTGTTCTTTTCTGGAGGACTATTTTTCGGAAGAGGAATGGTTTTATTTACTGGTTTCAGCGGTTGACTTAGACTGCTATAGGGGACACGCACTTTGTTAGCGATAAACCGCCAGTCTTTCCCGGACAGTCTGAGGGAGAAGAATTCTCCCGGAGAGATTTTTAGACGCAGGCTAAGGTTTATTCCGAGAAAAAGGTCATCATATGTTAAGCCTTGGGCTCGCCAGTAAAAGAGTACTTCGGGATCAGCGCCAAAATATTCATGAAGAAAGCGGATGATCATCATCTCTTCAAAAATTTGATCGTCGGTGATCGCGCTTGAAGATTTTTTATGCTTATTTTTGGCCGACATATATTTACCATGGAAGTTGGGGGGTAATCCCATCTCTTTTGCGATTTTTCCCCAACCCTTTCCTTTTCGTTTCTCCCAGACAAGCTCGGGAGCAGTTTTGGTGGCGATCGACAGGTAGAATAAAGGAAAGATTTGGACAGGAGATTCTTTTACATAGGGGTTAAGTTCGCTTACTCTAAGCTGAAAATAGCTGGAAGCTGTCCGCTGCATCAAAGAAAAAGCTACTCCCCGGTCAGAGAGAGAGATCTGTACTGAAGTAGTCTCAGCGGAGGAAGGGGTTAGCCACAAGAGAATTAAGCTCAAGGATAGAAGCAAAATGAGGGGGGGTTTTTTCATGTTACTTTCACCTCCTAAAAGTAGTTCATGGGCTTTTTGCGTTGTCTTTTAATTTAATTATCCCGATACAATATATTG
>DHOO01000077.1:8042-8176 GCA_002409975.1 Firmicutes bacterium UBA5388 | reverse complement strand
GATACAACGCAAAAAGCTTTAATAATATATTTCGTAATAAAGCTTGGGTTTCCGTCGGGTTTTTGCTGGTTTCTTTTTCCAGGCAGTTGCTTACCCCAGCCAGCTGGGGTAAGCGAAAGGATGAAAATTGCGAC
>DHOO01000077.1:4239-7872 GCA_002409975.1 Firmicutes bacterium UBA5388 | reverse complement strand
GCCATGAGCGGTATTTGCCGGATTCCGGTCCCACCTTCTGTTTTTTCTTTGTTTACGCTATAATAGTAATGAAAAAAAGATAATGGAAAATGGTGACAGCAGATGTTTATTTTGTTTGACCGAGAGCGACAGAGAATTCCGATTAAAATTTGGCTTAAAAGTCGGGAGGAATTGGAAGCCGACTGTCTTCAGCAGGCGATCAACCTGGCTAATTTACCTTTCGCCTTTCAGCACGTGGCCTTGATGCCTGATACGCATAGCGGTTTCGGGATGCCAATCGGAGGGGTTCTTGGCGCCCGGGGGGTCATTATTCCCAATGCGGTGGGGGTGGATATCGGTTGCGGTGTGGCGTTCATCCGGACAGATTTACCTTCCGGCTTACTACGCAAACCGACTGCTTCCGGAACCGAACTCGGTCGCGGGATTGTTGGTGAGCTGATGAGGAGTATTCCTACTGGTTTTCGACACCAACAAGCTCCACAAGCCTCGGTTGTGCTTGACCAGTTCAAGGAGAGGATCACTGGAGACAATATTCTTTACCCTCGCGCATTAGTAAAGGAAATCGCTAATGGTTATCATCAGCTGGGAACCCTCGGAGGAGGAAATCATTTTATTGAGTTGCAGGAGGATGATGAGGGAAAGCTGGGGATCATGGTTCATTCCGGTTCCCGTAACTTTGGGTATAAGATCTGCCGCTATTTTAACCGGCTGGCGAAAGAGAAAAACCAGGCTTGGGAGTTTTCTGTGCCGCCGGAGTATGACCTCGCGTATCTTTCGGACGATAGTAAAGAGGGACAGGCTTATATTCAGTGGATGAAACTTGCTTTGGATTTTGCGCGTGAGAATCGTCAGCTGATGTTAGAGCGCGTTATAGACATTGTGGCGGAGGCTTATGGTCGGTACGCGCGGATTCCGGATTTTACTACGGAGATGGAAGTTAATGCTCATCATAATTATGCGGCTGATGAGGAGCATTTTGGAGAGCAGGTCTGGGTGCACCGCAAGGGAGCGATCCGCGCCGGTCAAGGGGAATTGGGGATTATCCCCGGGGCGATGGGGAGTTTCAGCTATATTGTGGAAGGGTTAGGAAACCCCGAAAGCTTTCTTTCCTGTAGCCACGGGGCCGGGCGAAAAATGGGGAGGAAAGAGGCTCTGCGTCACTTTAGTGTTCAGGAAGTAATGGAGGATTTAAAGGCCAGAGCCGTCGTGTTGGGTAAACAGAAAAAGAATGATGTGGCCGAGGAGTTTATCAAGGCCTATAAGGATATTGAGGAAGTGATGGCGGAGCAGCTTGATCTAATCAAGCCTCTGCTTCGGTTAAAGACGGTCTGTGTAGTCAAAGGGTAAGTACAGTAAATTTAGTTCTCGTATTTAACTATTACTTTCCGTTTCCATCTTCCGGTTAAATAATAACCTCCGCTTAGCGCAGCTCCGACCGTCCAGGCGATCGGTATTCCCCACCAAATTCCATTGGTCCCCATCAGTCGTGAAAGGTAGGCGGAGATCGGAACGCGGACCAGCCACAGTGAGCAGATGGTAAAGAACATTGGAATAAAGGTATCACCCGCTCCTCTTAACACCCCATTGGTGATAAACATCGAGGAAAAAACGAGATAAAAAGAGCCGACAATGATTAGATAACTGGTTCCGATCTGGATGACATCAGGATCGGTATTAAAGAGGGAAATAAGCTCCCGGCCAAAGAGGGTGACGGTAATGGTGATCACTACCGAGATTAAGGTGGCCATTCCTAAGGTTGCGAGATAACCGTTCTTAACACGTTCTGGTTTGTTAGCGCCGAGATTTTGACCAACAAAGGAAGAAAGGGCGGCCGACAGATTCATGGCCGGCATCGAGGCAAAAGAGTCTAATCTTCCGGCGGCGGTGTAGGCGGCGACGGCGTTAGTGCCGAAACCATTGACGATGCGGGAAAGGGCCATCATCCCGGTGGCGACTAACATTTGCTGGACGCCGGCGGGAAGGCCGATTTTGATGCTGGTGATGAAGAGTTGGCGCTCAAAGGCCATTTTATTAAAGTTAAAGGAAAAAAACTCATGGGTTTTATGGAGATAAATCGCTCCGAGGAGGAAAGAGACTCCTTGGGCGATTACTGTAGCCCAAGCCGCTCCGGCCACGCCCCAGTTAAAAACCTTGATAAAAAGGAGATCCAGCCCGATATTGACTAGGGTGGAAATGATCAGGAAATAAAGGGGGGTTTTGGAATCACCAAGCCCTCTTAGGATGGCACTGATCGAGTTAAAACCAAACATGACAATAATCCCGGCAAAAATAATATCCAGGTAGGTTTTAGCCATGGGAAAAACTTCATCCGGAGTCCTAAGAAGTTTAAGGATAGGGCCACTGGTAGCGAATCCTATAATGGTTGCCGCGAGGGCGGAGAAGAAAATAAAAATATAGGTGGTGTCAATCGTTTTTTTCACCTCGTCCAGTTTACCGGCGCCAAAAAACTGAGCAATCAAAATGGTGGAACCCATGGCGATCCCCATGATGAGGGAGACCAGTAAAAAGATAATAGGGAAACTGGCTCCTACTGCGGCCAGCGCTTCTTTTCCCAAAGTATTGCCAACAATAATACTATCAACAGTATTATATAATTGCTGAAAGATATTACCGATCAGCATGGGAAGGGCGAAATAGAAAATAAGTTTACCTTCGTTTCCTTGAGTTAAATCTTTCATTATTTATACCCCCGGTTTTAGGTAGTCGCTCACGCTGGCTATCGCCCGCGCACATGAAATGATGAAAATTCAAAGCAAAGTGAGTTGACAAGCAAGTTGTTCATGCTGGCTACTGCCCGCACACGCGAAGTAAGGTAAAACTTTTACACGAGTGACCAGCTATAAAGAAATGAGCAACGAGACTGGATAACCTGTATTCTTTCATAAAAACTTTTTAAAGTCAAGATTTTGGCAGAGCGTTTTTTTGATCAGGTGAGGGAATTGCAAAATCACCTTATGCTTGTATTTGGCCACTGTGTTTGTCGATTCACCCGGCCTTGATTTTTATCACTTTATGTGTGCTAGTGGTAGCCGGTAGAAGTGAAGAACACCGGTTTTTCAGGAACCCGGTGTTCTTTAAGCTTTTTCCGGCTTGTCTCCGGTTAAGGAGGGACTATTAAGCGCTAAAAACAAAAATACGGTAGGTGCTTTATTATTAACAGGGCTCGGGGAGAAAAATAACCTGGCCTGCTTGAAGGAGGGAATTAGGAGCTAAACAGTTGATTCTCATTAAGATGGACAAGGAAATATTAAATCGCTGGCTTAGTCCAGTAATAGTATCGCCAGCGCGGACCATATATTTTACGATCGTCCATCCAGGAATAATTAATAAATCACCTGGTAAGATTTGTTCTACTTTTGTTAGCTGGTTTGTGGCCAAGAGTTCTTGAGGATCAAGATTAAGAGTATTAATTATATTTGTCACATCATCTTCTGATAAGATGATAAATGTTAGTTGGTCATGGTCAACGGTAGAACGATGCTTTTCGATCTTAGGATTAATGCGCTCTGTGGCTATTTTTTTAGAGGGAAGAAGATTCTCCCTTCCGGGAAATAGAGTTTTAGTCAGTCCATATTTAGTCAAAGCATTCTGGTTGCGGGCAAAAATGCTCAT
>DHOO01000077.1:0-3965 GCA_002409975.1 Firmicutes bacterium UBA5388 | reverse complement strand
TTACAACACAATTATTTAGTTCCTGGAATAAAAGTGATGATGTGTATGGTAAAAGTTTGGTATAATAGTAATACAATAATTTTTAAAAAAGGAGGTGTAAAATGAGAAGTATCTTGTTATTTTGCTATGCTGTTTATTAGTTTTTTTACGGGCTGTATCAGCTCTGGGAGTAGGGTTCTTTGATGAATTATTATTTACTCCAGAATGGTGGGGTCAGGAAGATTAAAGCGGTAAGAACCCTCTCTTAAAAACCGGATAAGTCTGAAGGATGAAGCCTCCGGATCTTTACTAACATTACAGATTTTTTATTCCGCTTTACCGAAAATATTGACTTGCCTGGGAGAAAAATAGGCATCGACTATGTTTACGGCATCGTGGTTCAACCGGCGGAAGCCGGTTTTGTTATTGATATACTTAAATCAATACGCTGTTAAGTTGTTTGATCGGAAGGTAGCAGTTTTTCCCAAGACATATAAGCTGTAAGCATGCTAGATTTGTATGCGACTGGAGAAAAGAGCGCTTAAGAGGAGGAAGGTGAAGTGACTTTAACATGGTTAGAGACTATGGGCAAAACTTGGTGACAGAGATTTCAACTAACGGTCGGATCATTGATGTCAGCCCAAACTGCATGGAATTATGTGGTTATCAACCTAAGGAATTAATAGGAAGAAATGTCGCCGCACTGGTGCATCCTGATGATCTTGCCCGTATTGCGCTTGATTTCTATCAGGTGGCAAAAGATAAAGGTCTAATTCAGATTAGATTTAGAAAAAAACACAAATCCGGAGAGTGGAGATGGATGGAAGGGGCTGGGAGCGTATATTTAACGGCCACCGGTGAACCCCACTGTGTTTTTATTTTAAGGGATATTACTCAGTGGGCAAAAGTAGCGGAGGAATTAGGGAAAACTGAAAAAATGGAGTCATTAGAGGAGAAGGCTTGTGGTATCGGACATGACCTTAAAAATATTTTGGGTATCATCTGGGGGAATATTTTGTTAGCTAAATTAGCTGCTAATTCGGAAAGCAAAGAGAAATTTGGGTCCATAGAAAAAGTATTTGAGAAGGTCAAGAGTCTTTCCGATCAGATTTTGTCTTTTGCCCAAGCGCCAAAAACAGAAAAACAGCTGATCGATCTGACGGCTGTCATTAGAAAATCTGCCTCTTTAACCCTTTTAAATGAGAATTTTGATTTTCATGTCGGGACTTCGCTTTGGCCAATTGAGGCGGTTCAGCAACAGTTGAACCAGGTTTTTGTTAATCTGTTTATTAATGCTAAGGAAGCCATGACAGAAGGAGGTGTTATTCAAGTTTGGTTGGAGAATGATCTAGAGAGAACAATAGAGCGGTTTGCGCGCCCAGAGGGTAAATATGTTCGGATTGTGGTTAAAGATACGGGTTCCGGCATTCCCGACGAGTATTTGCCAAGGTTGTTTAACCCTTTTTTCACTACTAAACCAGGGAAAAAAGGCTTGGGTTTGACTACAGTCTATTCAATCATTAAAAACCATGGTGGTTATATATTTGCCTCTTCAGAAGGGGGCGCTGCTTTTTATATCTATCTGCCTGTGGTCGAAGATTTAATAGGATAAAGGTTTTAAAAGAGAAGAGAGGGAACTTTTTTATGGAAAGATTGGAACAATTCCGGAAGTTAATGGTTGAACAAGAAATAGACGGTTTTCTGGTCACTACGCCAGAAAACAGGAGATATCTAAGTGGTTTTACTGGTTCATCCGGGGTGCTGCTCATCGATGAGCAACAGGCTATCTTGCTTACGGATTTTCGTTACCTGGAACAGGCTGCAGACCAGATTAGAACAAGTGGTTTTAGCGTAAAAAAACACGAGCCTAAGTTGTGGCCAACGGTTATTGAAGAGATTAAAGCTTGGAGTAAAAAACCAACTTGGAAATGGGGGTTTGAAAGCGAGCATCTGGTGGAAAAGGATTTTCGTTTTCTTCGAGAAAATCTCTCTTCTGTTGAGCTTGTTCCGACAGAAGGATTAATTAATCTTCTCCGCCGTAAAAAATCTGCTGAGGAGATTGATTTTATCAAAAAAGCGGTGGCTATCACTGACCAGGCTTGGGAGAAAGTTAAAACTGAAATCAAACCGGGGAGAAAGGAAACAGAGATCGCGGCGCTCTTTGAATATGTGCAAAGAAAGATGGGCGCTGAAGGAACATCTTTCCGGACAATTGTGGCCTCCGGACCGCGCAGCGCTTTACCTCATGGGGTAGCCAGTGAGCGAAAGCTCGAAGAAGGTGACTTGGTTGTTTTAGACGGAGGAGCGCTTTATGCTGGTTACTGCAGTGATTTTACCCGTACGATCGTGGTAGGACAGGCTTCTTCTAGACAAAGGGAATTATATAACTTAGTTTTAGAGGCGCAGGAAACGGCGTTGACCGAGATGCGACCAGGAATGACCGGAAAAGAAGTGGATGCTTTAGCCAGGGAAGTGATAACTAAGGCTGGGTATGGCGAGTATTTTGGCCATGGTCTGGGGCATAGTTTAGGCTTAGCGATTCATGAGTCTCCACGGCTTTCTCTTACTGATGAGACAATTCTAGAACCGGGAGTAGTTTATACAGTGGAACCTGGGATTTATCTTCCCGGGTGGGGAGGGATACGCATTGAAGATGTGGTAGTTGTTACAGATAGCGGAATTGAAAACCTCACCACCAGTCCCAAAAGACTAACTCTAGAAGAATAACTCTCGACAGTAAGGACGGGCATATGGTAAAATAATAGCGCAAAAAAGATGGGGATAATAAATGAAAAGAAGTGGCGCTGGCGGTAAGTTACTGCTAAGATTTAAGTGATATATTTAAGGAGGCAATTTTATGATTTCAGTTAATGACTTCCGGACGGGACTGACCATTGAACTTGATGGACAGCTTTTTACCGTGGTTGAGTTTATGCATGTTAAGCCAGGAAAAGGCGCGGCTTTTGTGCGTTCCAAACTTAAAAATCTGCGCACAGGATTTACTGTGGAACGAACCTTTAATGCCGGGGAAAAAGTTACGCCGGCTAGGATCGAGACTAAGGAGATGCAATTTCTCTATAAAAGTGATCAAGACTATGTGTTTATGGATAATAATACATATGAACAACTGATGCTTAATGAAGAAAAACTCGGAGAAGGAGTTAAATATCTAAAAGAAAACATGACTGTTATGGTGCAGATGTATAATAATGAATCAATCGGCGTAAGTTTGCCTAATACTGTAGAGCTGGAAGTAATCGAGACTGATCCTGGCTTTAAAGGGGACACGGCGACTGGAGGCACGAAACCGGCCAAACTAGAGACCGGTGTGGTGCTCAATGTTCCACTTTTTATCAATATTGGAGACATCCTACAAGTAGATACCAGAACTGGGGAGTATCTACGGCGTTCTAAATAACAAATTTTAAGTTTTTTTCAGTAAACCGTTTATTCTTTCTATCCTCCAGTCATACTAGGAACAGAACCAGAACTGGAGGTTGAGATGATGGAATTAAAAGAGCAAGTTGCTTATTTACGAGGGTTAATTGAAGGACAAGAGTTTCCAGAGGAAAGAGAGGAGGTCTTATGGACACAGCTCTTAAATGTCTGCGACCTTATCTCCATAGAAATTGAGAATATGAGAGATGATCAGGAAGAATTAAATGAATATGTAGAGGCGATTGATGAGGATTTAGGTTATTTGGAGGAACAGTATTATCCAATGGAAGAGGCCGAGGAGAGTGAGGAGGTTATCCAAAACCGAGATCTTTCGCCGAGTTAAAGTAAAAAAGAGAATAAGCATATTTTTTCGCCCGTTCCCATATTTATGTACAGTAGGGGACGGGCTTTTGCTGTTACCCATTAGAAAATATTTCTCGCAGTTCGTCACTCGTATGAATGATAGCCTTTGCGACTGTAGATCCCAAAATTCGGCGCTTTACTCCAGTGCGCCGCTGATCACACCGCCTGCCAACAATCCGGCAAAT
>DHOO01000073.1 GCA_002409975.1 Firmicutes bacterium UBA5388 | reverse complement strand
CTGGGGGTTTGACTTAGTATTCAAGCGTACAGGCTCACCTTTGTTTGCGGGGGTAGATACAGGATATTTTTTAAGTCTGGGTGGGGGGTTAGAAACCTTTGGTTTTTATCGAGAGATCGATCATAAGGTTTATGTTCCTCCACAAAACGGGACGAACCTGGCTTTGTATAAAAACGCCAACCTAACGTGGAGCCTGGGTTTGAATCAGGGTCTCCTCTACGACCCGACGAGAGGACGAAATAGTTTAGAGGCGATTCTTTTTTATCATGGTAGATACGATGATCACTGTCCTGATCGCACTCCCCAGGCCCTCCTCTTTGCTTCCGATTTGCCTGACCGTAAAGGCGGACTGCAAAATTCAATTTTTGCTGGATTAGTTTATAACGGAGTTGATACCAATAGCGAATGTTGGTCTAAACAAGGGTGGCATGCGGAGACTTCACTGGAATTTGCACCGCTTTCTTTGTTCAATGCTTCCTCCGGCGCGGATTACACCAGGTTTAATGGCACCCTGCTTGGTTTTATTACTTTTTTAGAGGGCAGGGACCTGAGTATTTATCTAGGGGAGTGTTTGATGTATGATCAGCTTTGTGGAGATTATATTCCGGTGAGGAGTCGAACTACCCTCGGAGGTTATAGTAAATATCCGTATTTTACCCGGGGACTGGGTGGGGGAGTAAGAGGGGTGGAAGTGGACCGGTTTGATGGCTATATTAAAGCTCTTAATAATCTAGAACTCCGGATCAATTTCCCCCGCTGGAGTGAGTATGGTGTTGTTCCAGAGTTGATCTTTTATTTTGATGCGGGAGTATATGATAATCTAAGTCACAAGTTGGATTGGGATAATTTATTGACTTCGGCAGGGATTGGAGTCGGTGTCTCCGATCTACTGGTCTATGGGAGTTATTTTTTTAACGAACGGCGGTTTTCCTTTGAATTAGCTCTTGGTGTTCATTTTTAGTTTTCAATTTGGTGTGATAACTTACTTGTATTGAGGGAATTGCATAATTACCTCGAGGCTTCATTTAAATCTTAAATTAACCAATTATGCAATTCCTTAGTATTTAAGGAAGGGAAGAAAAGATGCGTACTAGAGAATTTGCACAACTTGGTTTTAAAACTTCAGTTTTTGGCATGGGTTGCATGCGATTACCCCAAGCGCAGACAGGAGAGACAGAGAAGGTAGATGAAATCGAAGCGATCAAAATGATTAGATATGCCATTGACCATGGGGTAACTTATATTGATACCGCCTATGACTATCATGAGGGCGCCAGTGAAGTAATTGTGGGTAAGGCCTTGCAAGAAGGCTACCGGGAAAAAACAAAACTGGCAACAAAACTGCCTCTATGGCATGTTAAGAGCTACCAGGATTTGGAGCGGTTACTTGATGAGCAACTCGCCAGATTACAAGTGGATTATGTTGATTTTTATCTTCTCCATGCCCTTAATGCCAAATGGTGGCAGACAGTAAAAGAGCTAAAGGTTATTAGATTTCTGGAAGAAATGCTCGCAGTGGGTAAGATTAAACATCTTGGTTTCTCTTTCCACGATGAACTACCTGTTTTCAAGGAAATAATTGATGCTTATCAGTGGGATATGTGTCAAATTCAGCTCAATATCTTAGATGAAAACATTCAGGCAGGTGTTGAGGGACTTTGTTACGCTGGAGCGAAAGGGATTCCGGTAGTGATCATGGAACCATTGAAAGGTGGTAAATTGGGACAGAATTTACCCACTGATGTGCTAGCTCTGTGGGAGCAAGCTTCAGAGAAACGTTCTCCCGCTGAATGGGCATTTCGCTGGCTATATAACTTCCCTGAAGTGGCAGTGATTTTGAGCGGAGTCAGTACCATGGAACAGCTTAAAGATAATATTCGCATTTTTGCGGAAGCCGAACCGAATGTTATGTCTGAGGAAGAGTTAAACTTGGTCAGGAAAGTTAAAGACTTATATAAGAGCAAAACTAAGGTTTTTTGCACAGGCTGTGAGTACTGTCTCCCGTGTCCGCAAGGGGTGGCAATTCCCAGGATTTTTGCTTATTATAATAATGTTTTTATTTATAACAATAGAGATCAATCGGCTAGCAACTATCAAAAACTTGTCACCAAAGCAAATGATGTTTCCCAGTGCGTCGAGTGCGGGGCTTGTGAACAGTCTTGTCCGCAGAACATACCGATTATTGAAAAACTAAAAGAAGCGCATCAGGAAATCAGCTAAGACTGCGGATTTTCCACGGTTGCCTGCTAATCTCGTTATAAAGGAGTGTAGTAGTGTGTCGATCATTAACAAACTTGCTTCTCGGCAAGGAATAAAAAGTGATCTTCCTAATCAACAATTAGCCAAAGAAATAGTTGAGACCAATAATACAGAAGGAATTAAGGAAATTGCCGAAAACCTTAAGAATAAGGATCGGAAAATACAAAGCGATTGTATTAAAGTATTATATGAAATCGGTTATTTAAGACCAGAATTAATTAGTGAATATGTGCACGACTTTTTAAAGTTATTGACGAGTAAAAACAATCGTCTCGTTTGGGGAGGAATGATCGCTGTAGCGACGATTGCGGTTCTTAAAGCAAACGAGCTTTTTGCTCATCGGGATGAGCTTTACTTAAGTATGGAAAAAGGTTCAGTCATTACCATTGACAACGCGGTAAAAGCATTGGCTAAAGTTGCGGCGCACAAAGAAGAGTATAATCAAGAAATATTTCCTTTTCTCATTACTCATTTAAAAACATGTCGCCCTAAGGATCTTCCTCAACATGCCGAGAGTGTATTGGTAGCAGTTAACCTGAGGAATAAAGATCAATACCTAGCAGTATTGCAAGAAAGAGCAGATCATATGAGTTCTTCACAACTGAAAAGAATACAGAAGCTTAATAAAAAACTAGAAGAGATCTAATTCCTTAAATGTATATAATCAAGCTCTTGCTTGGCGAATCCGGTAAGAAAGTGGCAGGGATGGTTTAAACCAATTTTAACAGGACTTGTGAAAAACACCAAAAGTCTCTTCATTTATTGGGGATTTGCACAAAGGTCTTTTTAGTAGGATTAACGAAAGAACAAACATACTAACACAATAGTAGCATTGGTACAATTAGGATATTAATGTGTCTTTTAGGTCGAGGGAGGTAATTACGATTATAAAAGTCGCTTGTATTCAAAGTAAGGCGGGTAATATTCGAGAATATAAAGATTCTTGGGCCCGGGTATTACAACTTGTTGATCGGGCGGTTAGCGAAGAAGTCGATTTGGTGGTGCTGCCGGAGAGTGCTTATCCTGCCTATTTTCTCGGTTATGACCCGAAGGAAGCGGACCGGGCAATGGCAGGAAGCTCCCAGGTAATTAGGGATTTATCCGCAGTGGCTAGGGAGAAACAGATCTATCTTGCTGCGGGTATCAATTTTGTAGAACAAGGAGTCTTCTACAACGGTGGTCTGCTCTTTAACCCAGAAGGGGAGGAGATCCTACGGACGGCTAAGAGTAATCTCTGGCATTTTGATCATAAATGGGTTAGCCCCGGGGCCTCTTTTCCCGTAATTGACACTGCTTTGGGGCGGGTTGGGTTAATGATTTGCGCGGACGCCAGAGCGCCGGAGATCCCGAGAATCTTGGCGCTCAAAGGGGCGGAGATGATCATTGATCTGGTAAATCTGACCTCTACCGGTAAAGATCCGGAAAAGTTATCAAATCCACAGATCGACTATATGTTACCGGTTCGCGCCTTGGAGAACCGGGTGTGGTTGATTGTAGCGGATAAAGTCGGTCTGGAAGCAGGTACTGTCTTGCATTGCGGCAGGAGTTGCGTGATTAATCCGGATGGTGAAGTAATCAAAATGGCTTCTTCCGTAGAAGAAGAGATCTTATATGCGGAAATTGATCCCAAAGTCGAAAGAGGGAAAATCCCGACCAGAGAACCGAAATTCTATCAAATTTTAACTAAAAATACTGAAGAGCTTCCGATCTATAAGAAAATGCAGGAGCCCTTGGTGTTGCCGGAGACGGAAACGCAGACAGCGGCAGTCTGGTTTGACTATACCGATCTCTGGGATTACCTGGCTAAAGCAGAGGAGTTCCTGGCCGTTCTGGAGAGTCAGGATACAAAATTGATTCTTCTGCCGACTCTGTCTGAAAAAATTGATCCAATCAGCGTAAGAGAGACTTTGCGGGAGAAGTTGACTTCTAAGGATACCGTAGTGGTAATGACTGGTTATCACCAGAGACAGGGTGAGCGCTATCAATCATCGTTGGTCTTCTCCTCTCATCATAATTACGGGAGCTATAGTAAGTTACATGTGGCGGAGGATGAACGGTTAGCGCCAGGAGATCCGACGACCAGCCTGATTCCAACGCCCTTAGGAGTATTAGGGTTAATGCATGATCAAGAGGGTTTGATTCCAGAGGTGGCCAGAGGTTTAATGCTTAATGGCGTGGAGCTTCTCATCTGGGTGGACAGAGAGAAGCGGGAGAAAGGAGAACTGGTGGCTAGAAGCAGAGCGGCGGAGAATAAAGTATTTTTAATCAGAGGTGGTAGCAGAGAAAAAGAAGATTATAGTATGATTCTCGGACCAAATGGTAATATTCTGGCTTCGACCATGGTAGGAGTGGAACAGGCGGCGACAGCCTTAATTGTTACTGCTCTGAGCAGATCAAAAACAGTAGTGCCTGGCACCAATGCTGTAACAACACGCATACCTGAGATTTATAAGGAGCTGATTTAGTTGGGCAAAAGAGTGTTGCTGAAGAAAGCTAAGGAGTGCTAAATCAGGGGAAGACCACCTTACAACACTATTGTTGCCAAGTGTGGATGGACGCCTTCAGAAGAGCGAGATGGTTGAGTATTGCTATGATAACCTGGGAAGTCTGATTAAGTATGATAAGAATAACAATGAAAACCTCTGCTATCACTTGGAACGGTTCCTATTAAACAACGGTAATATCGCCGAGACCGCCCGAGAACTATTTCTGCACTCTAATACCCTATCCTATCAGCTGAAGAAGATTAGCAAGATCCTGGAAAAGGATATTAATGACGCCCGTGTCAGGTTTAATCTCTTCTTTGCTTTAATGATCAAAAAGCTTTTTGTGGACAGGAAAGAATAGATCAGAGACCATAGATTGAAACTTTTGTAGTGGGGCTGTTGCAAAACGACCTTAAATAGTTCGGTTGCAACAGCCCCTTTTTCTCCTTAAATATAAATTGCAGGTCCCAAAGAACCGACAATTGTTGTATAATTTAGCTATGCAAAAATATTATAAAATCCGTATTACCCCAATTCTAAAAAATAATTTAAAGTCAGCAGCCGGTACCAAATTTATATTGCAGGATGCACTTTCTTAAAATTCATAAGGGATAAAAAGTGGATGTTAAGCATTTAATGTGGACTGACTAGAACGTTGGACTTGACAACTTGTTATACAAATGTTATATTGATATTACAGGGGAATGAAAATGGAATTGAATAGAAATAGTTTTGAACCTTTATATTACCAATTAAAAGAGATAATTAGAGAAAAAATTAATAATGGCGAATATCAGGTGAACAGCCTTATTCCTTCCGAGTCAGAATTCTGCAACCTATACAATATCAGTAGAATAACTGTAAGAAAGGCACTTCTGGATTTAGTTCAAGAGGGAGTGTTAAGGAGACAGAAAGGGCTGGGGACTTTTGTCTGTCAACCTTACAAGGCTACAAGATTGGAAAGTGTTAAAGGATTTACCGAACAAGTTCTTAATTTTAACCAGCGCCCTTCAGCTAAGATTCTTGGTGTTAGCTTTAAAAAACCTAATAAGCATATTTGTACCAAATTAAAGCTTAGCGGCGATGAAAAGTTAATCCAAATAAAAAGGCTCAGATTAATAGATGATGAGCCTTACTATATAGAAGCTCTGTATTTCCCATATGATCGGGTAAAAGACATAGAAAAAGAAAACCTTACAGAATCTATTTATGGCATCTTAGTTAGAAAATATGGCATTAAAATCATAAAAGCTGAAGAAATTTTTGAGCCAATTATACTTGATGAATTTGAAACAAAAATACTTAAGTTAAAATCAATAAGTTCCGGTTTGAGAGTGGAAAGAGTAGGGTACACAAAAACCAATGAAGCCTTTGAATATAGTATCCATATTGTGAGGGGGGATAAATGCAAAATAATGGTGGAAAGAAAGGAATACTAAAAGTTTTATAACTGCAGTATTTAATTTGCTAAATAAAGGAGGTAATTCTAATGTTAGGACAGGGTGTATTGGGTCTTTCGGTTACGTATTTAATCGGACTGGTGATGTTGGTGTTAGTATTTGCGTTTGGTAAAATGTGGGATAGGAAATATACATCTGAATTTAAGAAAGCCGGTTGGTCATCCAGTATAGTTGCAAAAATCGCAATCCTGGTTGCGGTAGCTGCGGCCGGAGGCTTTATCTCAATACCGGGACCGGCAGCTTCGATTAAACTTGATTCAACAGCTGGGTACTTTGCTTCCATTATGTTTGGATGGCAGGTTGGTGGAATTGTTGCCGCTTTTGGCACTTTTTTTGCTAATCTAATGTCAGGTTTTTCGGGTTGGGCTGCGATGGTGCCTTACTATATGATCAATATGGCCTTAGCTGTTCTGGCATATGGATATATATCAAAAAGGTTTAACCTGGTTGCCGGGATGATTGCAGGAACTATTGTAAATACGCTTTGTATCATGCCATGGTTTTTCATGCTGGGGTGGGTTACGATGATCCCGATATTGATTCCACAGATAGTAGGATCATTTGTAAATTGTTTTTTAGCCACCGTTGCTTACAAAGCCATCACTGCCGCTCAGGACAGAAAGAAAACCGTTGATATCGATATGGTTGAATAAGAAGAGGTTTTGTATGATGACCAATCCAAATTTGGGTTGGCTTAATAATTAACCATACCTATTATAACATTATGACATAAATACAATTGGAGGGTTATTTTGATGATCGGAAAAGCCATCCGAATGAAGCGAATTTTTAAAGATGATAACAAAGCAGTGATATCAGCACTTGATTT
>DHOO01000107.1 GCA_002409975.1 Firmicutes bacterium UBA5388 | reverse complement strand
AATATGGATGTCAATGCCAAAGGCGTCTTCCTTTGTTGTCAAGCAGAAGCTAAACAACTGATTAAACAAGGTTCGGGCAAGATCATTAATACTGCTTCTATGGGCGGAAAACACGGTATTCCTTTCCTGGCGCACTACTGCGCTTCGAAGTACGCTGTTATTGGCTTTACCAAGTCCCTCGCTTTTGAACTTGCCAAATATAAGATTAATGTTAACTGTGTTTGTCCCGGGTTGGTGAAGACCAGTATGCAAAGTAGAGAGATTGTCTGGGAGGGCAAGCTAAGAGGAATGACCCCTGAAGAAGTGCTGGAAGATTACGTTAACATGACCCCCCTAGGGCGCTTGGAAGAACCGGAGGATGTTGCCAATATCGTGGCCTTCCTGGCTTCGCCCGAAGCCGACTTTATGACTGCTCAAGCGATTAACATTACTGGTGGGATTGAAACGAACTAACCACCCCTAATTAAAAAGCAATGAGAGAATTCCAACCGGAAGATCTCTCATTGCTAATTGAGGGAAAAGATATACAAGGGGTAAAACAAGTTTACTTAAAATTAACGATGTTTTAGCAATTGAATTGAAGGAACTAGCAGGAAAGTAGGGAAATGATTTAACAAAAGTCATCATATGTTTTATGTCATATATATATGGGTTGACTACTAATTATTAAGAGATAACAGGAAAGGAAGTGGTTGGAAGGAGCGACTTCTCAGGGATAATTAGCCTTGGTTAGGTGGGAACTGGTCATTAGATTTTATTTTAGGAGGTTAAGAACGATGAAATTTAAAGGTCTAGCAATTGGAGTACCAACTGAGATCATGAAAGGCGAACGACGAGTGGCGGCTACTCCTGAGACTGTGAAAAACATGGTCCAAGAAGGCGCAAAAGTATTGGTGGAAAAAGGGGCGGGTGAGGGCGCCTATTTTTCCGATGAAGAATACAAAAAGGCTGGTGCGGAGATCGTTGCTGACGCGGAAAAGGTGTATGCGCGGTCTGATATTATTCTAAAAGTTAAAGAGCCTTTATTTAACGACGCCAAGAAAAAACACGAAGTGGAAATGATGAAGAAAGGGCAGTATCTCATCACCTTCCTCCATCCGGCTTCTCCCGCCAACCATAAAATGGTAAAAGATCTTGCGGCCAAAGGCGTGATCAGTCTAACCTTAGACGGTATTCCCAGAATCTCAAGGGCACAAGGAATGGATGCTTTAACCTCAATGAGTACGGTTGCTGGGTATAAATCGGTTTTAATGGCGGCTAATCGGCTATCAAAATTCATTCCCATGGTCGGAACAGCGGTAGGAATGATTAAACCGGCCAATGTGTTGGTAGTGGGAACAGGGGTAGCCGGCTTACAGGCGGTGGCTACGGCTAAAAGACTTGGAGCAGTGGTTTATGCTGCTGATATCAGGCCGGCAGCCCGTGAACAGGCACAAAGCTTAGGGGCAAAAGTCGTAGAACTTAACATCCCATCAGAGCTGGCCATCGCACCGGGTGGTTACGCCCAGAAACTGCCGGAGGAATGGTTGCTTAAAGAACGCGAAGCATTAAAAGAAACAGTGGCGAATGCGGATATTATTATTCTAACAGCGCTAATCCCGGGTAAGCTCGCTCCGGTCCTTGTCACTAAAGAAATGGCCAAATCGATGCAGAACGGCTCAGCCATTATTGACGTGGCCATTGATCAAGGCGGTAACTGTGAAATCACTGATCCCGGCGGAGTGACTGAAAAATTTGGTGTCAGTATTGATGGGACGAAAAATATTCCGGGAATGCTCCCAACCAGTTCAACTTGGATGTTTGCTCATAATATCTACAATTATTTAGCCTCCTTTGTTGAGGGCGGTGAAGTAAAGCTCAACCGGGAGGACGAAATTATTGCTTCTTCGCTTGTTACCATCGATGGGAAATTAGTGCATGCGGGCGCGCTGGAAGCAATGAACATGAAATAAGGGGTTGTAAAATGTCAATTCTTGCATTATTTTTACTGTTTATCCTTGCTACGGTGGTAGGTTACAAGGTAATAAGCGATGTTCCCAGTTTGTTACATACGCCTTTAATGTCGGGGACAAACGCTTTATCGGGAGTCACTGTCTTGGGGGCTGTTGTTGCAACGGCAATGGCGAAGGAAACCGCTTCCCAATTATTGGGGGCAATTGCAATTATCCTGGCTATGGTTAATGTAGTTGGGGGTTTCATGGTGACTCATAGAATGTTGAAGATGTTTAAGAAGAAATCATAAGGTGGAGGCTTGACAATGTTGGACAGCAATCTATTGGGCCTGCTACTAGTTGCAGGAATTGTGGGCGGCATCAAACTTATGAGTTCACCAAAGACAGCCGTTGAGGGTAATTTACTGGGCGCGGTCTGTATGGCTGGCGCAATCATCTTGACTCTAGTCAGTAATCAGATCGTTTCTATCCCAATTTTGTGGGTGGGAATGATGATCGGCTCGGTCTTCGGTTATATGCTTGCGGTTAAAGTGGCCATGATTCAGATGCCGCAGATGGTGGCGCTCTTAAACGGGTTGGGAGGCGGCAGTTCGGCCATTGTCTCCTGGCTGGTTTTACTTACCGGGGTTGGAACGATTGGTGTTTTTGAACGTTTTACGGCTGCGGTTGGACTGGCCGTCGGCGCAGTCACTCTAAGCGGTAGCCTAATTGCCACGGCAAAGCTCAGCGGTAAAATGAAATCAAAGCCCACGGTCTTAAAGAACCATTCCGTCTATAACTTTTTTACTCTATTGCTCACAGTATTACTGGTTATCTTAATTACCGCCGGCGTTGAGCAGACAGTGGCTTTATCAGTTCTCGCCATGCTCTTAACCTTATTCTTTGGCGTGCTCTTTACGATTAGAGTGGGCGGGGCGGATATGCCGGTCACCATCTCCTTACTTAATTCATTGTCTGGGCTAGCCGGCGCTATTTCGGGGTTTGCGATCAATAATCCTTTACTGGTGGCGGTGGGTAGTGTAGTCGGCGCTTCCGGTTTGATCCTGACCCAGATTATGTGTAAAGCAATGAATAGAAGTCTAATGAATGTTTTAACAGGGAAAACAGCTCTTCAGGCTCAAAAAGCAGGCGGCTCCACTGCAAAAAAAGAAGTGTCTGGGCTTAAAAAATCAACTACTGGTGGAGTCGCCGGGAAAGATTCTACAACAAAAAACTTAGCGACCATCTTAGCTGAGGCGAAAAAGGTTATTGTCGTGCCTGGTTACGGTATGGCGCTGGGGCAGGCCCAGGCGAAAGTGAAACAAGTGGTTGACCGTCTGGAGGAGCAGGGAAAAGAGGTAAAATTCGCCATTCATCCGGTGGCGGGGAGAATGCCCGGTCATATGAATGTTCTGCTCGCGGAGGTAAATGTCGAGTATGAAAAGTTATATGAGTTACAGGCGATTAACCCGGAGTTTAAAGAGACGGACTTAGTGATCGTGATCGGCGCTAATGACGTGGTTAACCCGGCTGCCAACACCGCTGAAGGGACGCCAATCTATGGTATGCCTATTCTGCAAGTAGACGAAGCTAAACACGTGATTATTATGAATATGGATACCAAGCCCGGGTATGCCGGGGTGGACAACCCACTCTACAAATCGCCTAAAGCCACCTTACTGTTAGGTGATGCCAATGAATCGCTGACTCGTATCTTGCAATTGCTTTAGTTAGTTTGCGTTTCATTGGAAAATACGAAAATGACCTGTAAGGACGGTCAAAAAACATCTATACAAGGGTGGAAGTTTTCAATAAGGGAGGGAGTAGTAAAGAAAGCGGAGGAAACAAGAAAAGTCCTTGAGGAGCAGCAATAAATTATGAAAGATGGAGGTAATAATATGCTAAGCAAAGAGGAAATGATCCGAAAAGATAATGAATATATCGTCAGAGGTTGGGGTAAGGTTGGAGAACCCATGTATCTGGTGGAAGGGAAAGGACCTATGGTTAAGGATATCGACGGTAAAGAATATCTTGATTGCTCATCCGGACTTTTTTCCAATAATGCCGGTCATTGTCACCCCAAAATTGTACAGGCGATCAAAGATCAAGCCGAGAAATTAATCCAGCCATCAATGCGTCATAGTAATATCCCAGCGGTTGAATTGGCGGAAAAGTTAGCGCAGATTGCTCCTGGAGACTTAAAGAAGGTTATCTTCACCACTGGCGGCGGCGAAACAACTGAGATGGCGCTAAAATTGGCCCGAGGTTATACAGGGAAATGGGAGATTATTGCACTGAAAAACGCCTTCCATGGTTTGGGTTTTGGCTCAATTGCTTTAACTTCAGGCGCTAAGTATAAAAAAGATTTTGGTCCGGTGATGCCTGGTGTTGTTAGAGCCCCGCACGCTTATTGTTATCGTTGCCCGTTCAAGTACCCGGAATGTGATCTGTGGTGCGCGGATGAGATTGGCCGGATTGCTGAAGACAAGGGTTTATCCGCAAGCCACAATGGACAAATTGGTAGTGTAATTATTGAGCCAATTCAGGGTTCGGGTGGTATTGTTCCTCCAGAAGGCTGGCTGACAAGAGTAAGAGAAATCTGTGACAAATACGGTTTGTTGTTAATTGTTGATGAGATCCAAACTGGTTTTGGCCGGACCGGTAAGATGTTTGCTTGTGACCACGAGAAAGTGGTTCCCGATATTTTAGCAACCTCGAAGAATGTCGGTGGAAGTTTACCGGCAGGAGCAGTGATTACGACCGAAAAATTGATTGATGACTTCAACCCGGGAACTACCCCTACTTTAGCTGGAAATGCTGTTGCCTGTGCGGCGGGACTTGCTTTAATTAACACTCTCATTGAAGAAAAATTAGTTGAAAACGCTGCTGCGATGGGAAAACGGCTAACTGAAGGCATTCTTAACATGTCGACTAGTAAATACGTGGGCCAAGTCAGGTATAAAGGTTTAATGGGTAGCATTGAGTTTGTATTGGACAAGAAAACCAAAGAACCAATGCCAAAGAAGGATGTAAACTGGATTTTGGGCCGGCTGGCAGAAGAAGGTATTTTGACTTCCGCCTCCGGACCCTGCGGAAATAGTTTCCGGGTACAACCGACTTTGGATATTAATAAGGATCAGATCGATATGATCGTAAATACTTTTGATAAAATTCTTAGAGAATATGATAAGTAATTTTAGGTAATTCCTTAAATAAGGAAGCAAAGGCGAACCGGATAAACGGGTATAGATATTAACGTCTATACCCGTTTATCCCAAGAGAAAAAACAGGAGTGATCGCTGATGACCGCCCCGTACTTTATGGGTATAGACCAGGGAACGCAAAGATTAAAAGTTGCTCTCTTTAATACGGAGGGTAAACAGATTTACCTAACTGCTTCACCCTATGAGACACAGCACCCTTACCAGGGATGGGCCGAGCAGAATCCGAATGATTGGTGGGCGGCGCTAAAAATCTGTATCGGTCGTTGCCTCGCAGAATCGGGGGTCAAAAAAGAGGAGATTAAAGCAATCGGCGTAGCTGCCACTTCGGCCACGGTTTTATGTTGCGATCAAAAAGGGGAACCCCTGGATGATGCCATTATCTGGATGGATGTCCGGGCCTACGAAGAGGCGAAATTAATCAGCCAGACCCAGCATTCGGTCTTAAAATACGCCGGAGGTTCTGAATCTGAAGAATGGATGGTGCCCAAGGCTCTATGGTTAAAACGGAATAAACCGGAGCTTTACCGGAAAGCCCAACATATTGTCGAGAGTCTTGACTGGCTAACTTTTAAACTTACAGGAAGTTGGACGGCGTCCCTGTGCAATGTTACCAACTCATGGAATTACGTGCCGGCGCTTGGCGGTTGGACGCCGGAATTCTTTGAGCAAATCGAGTTAGCTGAGATCCTAGAAAAATGGCCGCAGGAGGTCCTACCGATTGGCGCGCCCGTTGGTTACCTATCTTCTCAAAGCGCAGCCGATTTGGGTTTAGAAAAAAACACCCTAGTCGTTGAGGGAGGAATCGACTCTCATATGGGTATGCTTGGAATGGGAGCGGTGGATCTTGGAGAACTAGCCTTCACAATTGGGACTTCTAATGTCCACTTAATTCTATCGCGTGAACCGGTTTTTGTCCCTGGGTTATGGGGCCCATATCAGCATGCGATTATTAAAGACCGGTGGTTATTAGAGGGGGGTCAAACCACCTCCGCTATTATTCTCAAGTGGCTGGAGAACAGTTTGACTCAGAACGGAGCGGGACCGAATAACTTTTACGAAGTTTTCGATGCTCTCGCCCGGGAGATTCCACCTGGTTCAGAAGGATTAGTGATGCTTGATACTTGGCAAGGGAATCGAACCCCCTGGCGGGATACACTGGCGAGAGGCGCATTATGGGGTTTATCTCTAAAACATTCTATGGCCCATATCTACCGGGCGACCATGGAGAGCATTGCTTATGGTACCCGTAATATCATCGATACGATGCAAGAAAACCGGATCGAGATAAAAACAATTAGAGTTTCAGGCGGAGGAGCTCAAAATCTGTTTTGGCTTCAGATCTTCTCCGATGTTTGTCGACTGCCGGTTAGTGTACCGAAGAATACGGAAGCTACTATCTTTGGAGCGGCTATTGCGGCGGCGGTCGGCGCCGGTTATTATCCTTCCATCATTGAAGCTTGCCGCTCAATGGTGCAGATTACACAGACACTATCTCCCAATTTAAATCATAGTCAGGCTTACGATTTTTATTATACAAAATACCTTGAGACTTATTACGCGCTTAAAGACCTGATGCATGAAGTGTCTTTAAAACTGGTTTAATCTTCTCTTTCTATCATGATCAAAAAAGGTAAAATAAATCTTAAAAAAAGAAGGATATTCAAATAGATAAATAGAATTAATATGTATGTTATCATATGATTACAAAGTAGGAATTTACACAATATTCGCACAGTAATAACAAATAGAAGAGGGGATGTTTAAAGATGACGCGGATCAGTCTGGGTATTAACAACTGTTTTGCTGTTAAGCGGTGGCCTGAGCCGGAGATGTTAATGGGAATCATCGCTCAAGAATTGGGAGTTAAATATGTGCAGTTTTCTTTTGATCTTTTAGACCCGCGGACCAGTGAGCCGGTTCGTTCGAAAATGTGTCGTTTGTATAAAGAGGCGGCAATTAAATACGGACTTGAGATTCAAAGTACCTTTTCGGGGATATGCGCCTATTCTTATAATTTAATGTTACATCCTGATCCCGGAATGAGAATGGATGCGGTAAAATGGTTTGAAGAAGCAATAACAGTTACCTCCTTATTAGGGGCGGAGGCGACCGGGGGACACCTGGGGGCTTTAAGTATGCGCGATTGGCAAAACAACACGGGAAGTTCTCAACTGCTTGAGGAGATGTATCTATTCTTGCAGCATCTGTCGGCAGTTGCTCGCTTCCATAATTTGAACTACTTAATCTGGGAACCAATGCCGGTCGCAAGGGAGATGCCTTGCCGGATCGATCAGGCGAAAAAATTCTATGAGGAGGTCAACGCCAAGACGGCGCTTCCTGTCTACTACTGTCTTGATCTTGGACACCAGTGTACATATACCGAAGCGGGTAAAGACCAGGATCCTTACGCTTGGTTAACGGAAGTGGGCAGTTTCTCCCCGATGATTCATATCCAACAAACCGACGGTCTAAGGGATCACCATTGGCCGTTTACCAAAGAATATAATAAACTGGGGATTATTGATCCCGAAAGAGTAATTGCCGCCCTAAACGAATCCGGAGCCGAGGAAGTTATCCTATATTTAGAAGCGATCCATGGGTTTGAAGAGAATGAACAGAAGGTTCTGGATGAGATTAAAGAAAGCATTGACTACTGGCGGGATTATTTAGAGTAAACAACTAAATATTACATAACACAACTAACATAATACGACATTTTAGCATTAAGGAGGTGATCTTGGGGATTAATAGCAGAAAGGAAATAACTGGGGAAAAAGCATCTAAAAAAGTAAAGGAGAAGTGAAATGAAAAAGAACATTACTATTATTGGTATTGCAATGTTGTTAGTTTGTCTCTTTTCCAGTATGAACCTGATGGCTGCAAGCAAATCATATACAATTGGGATGTCCCAATCCATGCTTGCCGGAAATCCCTGGTGGGACGTGATGGTCAACGCAGTTAAGGATGAGTTAACCAAATTGGGGCATAACGTGATAATTCTTGATGCCGAAGGCAACGTGGCCAAACAAGCCGCTGATGTTGAAGATTTAATTGCGCGCAAAGTTGATTTAATCGCTGTTAATCCGTATGACTCCAATGCTGTTGTTCCGGTTACCTTGAAGGCAAAAAGGGCTAATATCCCCGTGATTGCCGTGGATATTCCGGTTGCGGCGGAAGGTTATTCCATTACTACTGTTATTGCCAATAACCGGCATCTTGGATACGTGAACGGATGGCACTTAGCAAAGTTAGCGAACAAACGAAATGTTAAAGCTGTTGTGATCGAAGGTTATCCCGGCGCCATCTGTAGTAGTGACCGTTTTGAAGGATTCCTGGCCGGATTTAATAAATACCAGATTGAAAAATTTAACTACGCCAACTTAGAGATTATCTTCCACGCTTATGGTGATTATGCTTTCACCCCGGCCTACGATCTGATGAAAGACGTTATCACCCGCACCAGCGGCAATTTTGATATAGTCTTCTGCGCTAATGACGCGATGGCGATTGGCGCCTTAAAAGCAATAGACGATTCTAAAATTAAAGGCGCTAAGTATATTGCCGGTGTTGACGGTTATCGGGAAATGTTTGAAATGATAATGAAAGGGAAAACCCATTCCACCGGTCTGAACTCTCCTTATGAACTGGGTGTAAAAACAGCGGAAACCGTAATAAAGGTTCTTAAAGGTGAAAACGTTCCGTCTGTAGTATATACTACCCCGGTCTTAATCACAAAAGACAATGTTAAACAATACTACAATCCGAATCAAGACTACTAAAAATACTGATTAAAACATAGTAACATGTAGATGAGAGAGTAACTATTACTCTCTTGTCTACTTCTTTAGTAACGGATAAACAGGTAAGGAGAGGTGAAGGATGCCTAAGAAGCAGAATACGGGGAATGATCGTAGGCCGAACAAGGAATTTCTGGAATTAGTGGAAATCAGTAAAAGTTTTCCCGGCGTTCAAGCACTTGATAGAGTCTCCATTTCTGTACGCCAAGGGGAAGTGCATGGACTGGTCGGGCAAAACGGAGCGGGAAAGAGCACGCTATTAAAAATTTTAACGGGCGCTTACCGCCAAGATTCCGGCAAAATCATCATTAACGGTGAAGAAATCCGTATAAAAACGCCAGCTGACGCCCAAAAATGGATGTACATGATCTATCAAGAAAGAACCTTGGTTCCCGATCTAACGGTAGCGGAAAATATGTTTATCGCTAACTGGTCCTTACCCGGTGGTGAGAAAAAGAAAAACGCCAAAATAGTTGACTGGAAAACGCTGAATACTGAAGCGGAAAAGGTCATAAAAAAGCTGGGCTTTGATTTTGATGTAAAAAGACTGGTTAGGGATCTAGGCGCCCATGAACAACAATTAGTCGAGATCGCCAGAGCGTTGGCGATAGGTGGAGAAATCATTATTATGGATGAACCGACGGCGGCTTTGCCACGGAAAGATATAGAAAACCTCTTTGAAATTATCAGACAGCTAAAGAAAAATGGCGTTACCGTCATTTATGTTTCCCACCATTTACAAGAGATCTTTGATATTACTGATCGCATTACTGTCTTAAAAGACGGAAAGAAAGTTGGCAC
Source organism: Firmicutes bacterium UBA5388 (assembly GCA_002409975.1). GTDB lineage: Bacteria > Bacillota > UBA4882 > UBA10575 > UBA10575 > UBA5388. The sequence continues at coordinate 3,476 of DHOO01000107.1, read as the reverse complement.
TTACGAGACTTCCAGTATTGATGAAGATCAAGTAATCAAGTTAATGGTAGGCAAGGACCTTGGTCAAGAGCGAAAACTTACGGCTAATGTAGATCAGAAAAATATTCTTTTAGAAGTTAAGGATCTGACGACCAAGGATAATATTTTGAAAAACATCAGTTTTTCGTTGGCTAAAAACGAGGTTTTAGGAATCGCCGGACTGATTGGGAGTGGCAAGGAAGCTGTCGGTCGAACCCTGGCCGGACTTAAAAAGATTGAAAGCGGTGAAATTATCCTCGAAGGGAAGAAAATCCTTCCCAAGTCACCTGCTTACTCTATTAATCAAGGGATCGGTTTTCTCCCATCTGACCGCAATTTAGAAGGTCTCGTTTTAGGGATGAGTTTACGCGAGAATGTAACCTTAAATATCTTAAAGAAAATCTCTAAATATTTAGTAATTAACGCGCCCAAGGAGCAGAGTTTGGTGAATGGCGCGGTTAAGGACGTTAATCTGGTCTATTCAAGTATTGAACAACAGGCGGATTCTTTGAGTGGAGGTAATCGGCAACGCTTATTGATTGCCAGAAACCTCTGCGCCGATTCAAGCATTCTGATCTTTAATGAACCGACCCAAGGGGTGGATGTCGGCGCCAGAGAAGAAATTTATGACCTGATACGGAATTACGCGGCTTTCGGCAAAGGAGTAATCATCGCGTCTTCTGATTTAAGCGAACTTCTAAAGATCTGCAATCGTATTATGGTCATGTCCGCCGGAGAGATAACTACGACCTTTAATAATGATACGCTTACCGAAGATAGATTGTTACAGGAATTAGCGTAAAAAGAGATTATCTCCAACCTTGCGAGTAGAAAAAAGGAGTTGCATTACTATGGGAAAAGCTGTTTCACAAAAAAACAAGAAAAAAATACACCTGGCTGATTTTTCCGGAATTATATTAGGTGTTTTAGCGGTTATTATTTTATCGATAGCCAATCCAAAGTTTATCTCCGGAACCAACCTTGGAAACCTCGGACAACAAGCCTCGATCAATGTCTTGCTGAGCTTAGGTATGCTATTGGTGATCGTCACCGGAGGAATTGACCTGTCGGTCGGGACAATAGCCGGTTTTGCCGGAGTGCTGGTAGCCGGTTATATTACCCAGGGCATGCCGGTTTTCTGGGCGATTATGCTCGTTTTACTCATTGGCGCGTTTTTAGGCGCTTTCTCCGGTGTGATGGTGGTATACGGCGGGGTTGCTCCTTTTATCGCTACCTTGTGTATGCAGACGATCGCCCGGGGTTTTACTTTACTATATACCCATTCACGTTCCATCTTTGTCAGCGATGAAAAGTTCCTCTGGATTGGTAACGCAGCGGCGTTTGGGATTCCAATCCCAATTATCATTATGGTTGTACTAACTATTTTTTTGCAGTTTGTCATGCGCAAAACCACTTATGGACGCTCTTTGTACGCATACGGCGGTAACCCCAATGCTTCGTATTTAGCGGGTATTAATACCAATCTTGTTGTGTTAAAGGCCTATATCTATTCGGCGATCTTTGCCTCATTTGCTGGTATTGTGCTGGCCTCTCGCATGGCGGTAGGCTCACCGTTGGTAGGACCGGGGATGGAAGGTAACGCGATTGCGGCGGTGGTGATTGGTGGCGCCAGTCTTGCCGGTGGTACCGGGAATGCTATTAATACTTTAATTGGGGCTTTAATTATCGGCTCGATCTCGAATGCTCTCAATTTGTTCGGAATGCAATCATATCTACAGAAAGTAGTTATTGGGTTTATTACCCTAGGCGCGGTTTTAATTCGTTCTTTGCCGGAAAAATTAAAGAAACACTGAAGAAGTAAATCTGAATCACTTATAAACCAGTGAATTATCTTTAGTTAAGGAAAAAATACTGCCCAAGATCGGCAGAAAGTTGCCACCGCGTTTCTGTATGGTTAGATTGTGTAACTATGCGGAATAAACGGTGGTTTTCTTTAAGGTAGTCGCTCACGCCGGCTACCGCCCACGCACATGAAATGATGAAAATAAGAGCCAGGCGCCTCGACAAGCCTCGAAGGCATTTTCTAAGTATTCGTTCACGTTACCGGGCTTTTATTTGGCAATTTAGTTGATAGAAACTGATTCTATCTTGATTTTGTGTTAAGGGCACAAAAAGCGAATTTGATTGCAAAAAATTTGATGAGGGACAGCTAAAGAGTATGATCGGATGTTAAATGGGAACTACCAATGAAATGATGTCGGTTAAAATATGAGTAGATTATAGTAAATAATATTGATAAGAGTTAGTTTTTGTATTATAATAAAAATATAGGGAAATTTATCAAGGAATTATGAAAAGGAGTAAAATAATGGCTTTAATTAATAGAAGGAAGGAACCATTGTCAGTTTTAGCCAAAGACGAAATCCTGCGTATGCTGGAAAACAAAGAATATCTCCCCGGCGATATGCTCCCATCATTAGAAGAGTTTTGTAAGAAGATTGGAGTCAGCAGAACAACCTTGCGAGAAGCTCTAAAAATGTTGGAAAAGGATGGAGTTGTTACCTTAAAACAAGGTGTCGGCACTTATGTTTCAAAAGGATGGGTTTTTCTGAAGGACTCGTTAAATACACTTAGAAGTTCTTCGGAAATGTTACGTTCCTTTGGTTTTGAAAAAGAGAGTAACAGTAAAGTAATTAACCAAGAGATCGTTGTAAGCGAATTTTTATCTAAAAAATTGAATATTACAGCAGGAGAAGGTATCTTCAAACTGGAGCGAATCAGATACGCCAAGCAACACCCCGTTATTTATTCAATAGATTTTTTACCGGTAAAATTAGTGGGTAAGAACTTTGATTTTCGGGCAACAAAACAACAGTCCCTTTATGTCTACCTCGAAAGTATGGGAGAAAAACCGCAATATGCGCACACAACTGTCAGCGCAGTTGATGCTGAGGAATTACCGCCGCAGGTTAGGAGTGAATTTAATACTAAGATCTTTCTCCTTTTGGAACAACAGAGTTTTAACAGTGATAACAAGATTATTGACTATTCCCTTGATCATTATAGTTCTGAGTATTTTAAATTTGATGTGCTTCGGACATAACGGCAAAGGGGACATTTTAATGACAAAAACACCTCTATTTTGAGTTAAACGCTCAAAATAGAGGTGTTTTTTTGCCAGTAGTCAAGATTTAACCTCAATGTCACCAGAGACGCCCTTGCTTGCGGGCAATCTTCCCGTTGGTGATCAGGTTCCTTCAGTCTATTGGTCGGCAAACATGCTAGACACACTAAAAAACCCTAGGTTTTTTATACCGAGAGATTAATTTACTTAATGGTCGGGGCGACAAGATTTGAACTTGCGACCTTTCGGTCCCGAACCGAACGCTCTACCAAGCTGAGCCACGCCCCGGAACAGATCCTTATATAAATATACCAAAGCTTTGCGTAATTGTCAAACAAATTAATTAAAATGCAGAGCTGACGCATGAAATTAT
>DHOO01000012.1 GCA_002409975.1 Firmicutes bacterium UBA5388 | reverse complement strand
TTGAATACTAAGTCAAACCCCCAGATCCTAATGTCAAATCTGCGTTCCCAGGAACTTGAATCCCCACGCGCGCTAACTGGCCCAGAAAGTAAAATAGTCATGAGCGCCAGGGATAATAAGATCAAAAATAGCTTTTTTCCCCTCATTTTATTCCCTCCCTTAAGCTTATTTCAAGGTAAATATTGAGCATCTCATCTTCTATTATTATGTAAATTCGATATGCAACTGACTATCTCCTTTTACTTGTTTTAAGGAATTGCTTAATTTATTAGAATTACTTTCGTTTATAAAATCACCTTCCGGTAGAGAATAGAAATAACAATAAAAAGGAGGGTTTAACTTGCCAACTGCCCTTAGTCAACAACTAGTGGTCAATGGTCATCAAATTCCGGTAAAAAACCTTACTAAAACTTTTTGGCCGACGGAGGGTTTTACCAAAGGAGATATTATGGAGTATTATATAAGTATTTGGTCTTATTTAGCTCCTCATCTTAAGGACAGACCGCTTTCTCTCGTTCGTTATCCTGAAGGAATTACCGGTCAGTTTTTTTACCAGAAAAACTTTCCTGAAGCCCCGCCCTGGGTCGAAACAATCCCGATCGCCTCAGAAGATCGGGTGATCAATTATGTGATGGCCAACAATCTGGAAACCCTAATCTGGGCGGTTAACTTGGGCTGTATCGAAGTTCATCCCTGGCTCTCTACCCGTCAACGCCTGGATTACCCTACCTATCTGATTTTTGATCTGGATCCGATGGCGCCCGCCTCTTTTAAAGAAGCGGTCCAGGTCGCCTTGGCTTTAAAATCCCTCACCGACCACCTAAAGCTAGAACTATTTCCTAAAATATCCGGCGCCACCGGCCTCCACCTTTATCTTCCCCTCAAACCAATCTATACATATCAGGAGACCGGCGCTTTCGTCAAACGCTTAGGCGAAGCGGTAATTCGTGTTCTGCCCCACCTTGCTACTAATGAACGGCGTGTCTCCGAGCGTAGTGGCAAAGTCTACATTGACCATCTGCAAAACCTCAAAGGTAAAACCATCGCTTCAGTCTACAGTCTCCGTCCGTTCGCCGGCGCTCCGGTTTCGATGCCGGTCACTTGGGAGGAACTGCCTAAAGTTGAGCCCGGAAGCTTCTCCCTCCAAACCGCCCCCGCACGCCTAGCTGCTTCCGGCGATCTGTTTGCTCCCCTTCTTTCTCTCCGGCAAGAACTCCCACTGGAATATTTAATCTAAATATTTTTTAACATCTTAGCACTTTTCTATAATCTTCTTGTCCGCTTATGCCGATAACTAAGATAATAATAGTAAAGGAGGCACGTTTATGAAAAAAAGCCTGCTATTAATAGTTTTTATCTTAATCTTGATCATTTTGATGAGCGGCTGTTTACCTAAGACGCCGAAAGAAATTACCGGACCGACCTGGACGAGTAAGTATACAGTTCCTTTGATTAAAAAAACGAAAGATAATAACAACACACAGATATTTTGGGGAACACCTCCCAACGAAGATCCCACCAAAGAGCAAGAAGGGTTAGGGTTAGAAGATGTTGATACGGATCTAGGTTTTTCCCATCAAGGAGATGAACCGCTACAGGTTGATCTTCTTACAGAACGGATCACAATTACTCTTGAAGACATTGGGGGAGAAGTTGAAATTATCGACCTCCCTGGCGGCTTCCCTGGTGGCTCTTACCCGCTCCCAGAGCCTCAAACTATCAAGATCTCCATTCCTGAGTTAAATGGCTATTCTAATGTTACCCTTAGCGACAATAGCGTTGATTACAATCACATCAAAATTACCTTGAACGCACTGGCGGGAGATGATGGGTTTACCCTAGAATTAAAGGAAGGCTCCAACTCACTTGATACTGCCATCTTTGCCGTGGGAGAAAGCGAAGGGACCTTAAGTGTTGCCGGCTTGATAATTGCTTCCAATGCCGACCTGTCAATTGTAGCCGATGGCTCTCTTTCTATTGCTTCTGGAACTGATAGAGTAGGTTTTACTTTGGATCCTGCTCCTTTTGAAGTCGAATCCTTCACCATTACCGCCGAAACCTTCAATACTATTCAAGACAATTTTGGCGGTGAAACGGTAAAGATCGTAGAAACCTTTGATCTTCCGGAAAATGCCGATGAATTTGCTCTCCAGCTTAGAACTGCCGGGCTTACCTTTATCCCGCAAAGCTTACCGGCGAACTTAAATCTTAGTGGCCAGTTAACCATTGAAGGTCTTAATGAATTAGGACTCCCTATCGAAGGTTTATATTTTACTAGACCGATTTCCCTTCCCTCTATCCCAGAACTTCAACTTATAGGGGTGGCGGAAGGGGAAGAACACGACCTTAATAGCATTCTAAATTCAGAACCAAGACCCCACAGCCTGCGTATGACAGTAGGTAGCTTCTCTGCAAATGTCACTCCCGAAGAAGAACTAACAATAACTTATCCCGCTACCATCTCCCTCAACTATGAGGCAAAGATGGGGCTAAAAAGTCTGGTTCATACCCCAGCCAAAGGGGGCGAAGATAGCGGAGAGGCTAAAATACCGGATGATACGCCTGTTGACTTTAAAAATGCTAAAATTTTCTTCGAAATTAATAATACCAGTCCCGCCGGTCTCTCCCTAGAAATCTGGCTATCACCCAATCCCATCAATGCTGAAAATCCATCATCAGATCCTTCAGCATTTAAAAACGAACTAACCATCAGCCCCAGTAGCAGAAAGACTTCAATCATTAGCCTTAGTGAAAAGCAGTTTACTGACTTGACCGACCCGGGTATGGTCTACCATCAAATCATTATTACTAATACTTCAGATGCGACGCCAGCTCCGGGACCATTTACAGAAGACCATTACTTAGAAGTCACTGTCTGGGCGCAAGTAGAATGCTTAGTCAACAAACGATAAGAAAGGAGGTTATCCGGATGCGTAAAAGAATATTTAGTCTGTTATTAATCGTAACGATCGCACTTTGTGCTTTTCCCTCTGTGGCCTGGGGTTTTTACTATGACAACCCGGCGGAAGAGGCTTTTTCCACAACTCGGTTCGAGTTGCTGATTCCCCAAATTACTCTGGGAGCAAGGAATAACCTGTTTAACCTTGATAATATCAATATTGATCTTACCAAACCCGAAGCTAAAGATAAGTTTCTTAGCCAAATGAAAGGCGGTTATTTTAAAAGCGACTTCTCTTCGGAACTAAAAACCGGGCTGACGATTGGCCGTTTCTCCCTTCACCTCCACCCCTGGGCTACCGGTTCATTTCGGCTGGCTCCGGGGATTCCTGAGTTGGTCTTTGTGGGTTACGGCCCGAACGATGATGGAACCTCCAAGACTTATGACCTGGCTGGGACTAAAGTCAACGGTCTGGCCGCTCTCTCTTTAGACTTAAAATATGGTCATCCGATTCCCCTTCAAGACGGCTCCCAACTGGGAGTAGGAGTTACTTTCCGTTTTATCAAAGGATTGGCGATGGCTGATTCCGAAGTCACCTCTGGTACCCTCCGCGTTGATCAAACGGGTGAAGCTACGCTCAATGCGGAAAGCCGATATCTATATACAGATCTCCCTGAAGGTGAAGTTTCTTTTAATAACTCTTCAGGAGCGGGTTTCCTTACTGACCTCGGGGTTTCCTACACCAAGGACCGTTGGCGCGCCGGCTTAGCGCTCAAAAATATCGGGGCTATTAAATGGAAAAACCTGCAACAGGGAACTTACACCTACGATGGCGAAGTTACGACCGGACCTGACGGCCCGGAGTTCTCCGAGGATAACGCCACCACGACCGAGACGGTAATTTCCAAGTATACGCTAAGCTTACCGTTAGTGCTCGAAGCCCAAGGCAGCTATCATTGGCTTGAAAGCCTCTATTGCCACCTGGGGATGGAAACAGGATTCGCCGACGGTTGGGGGATCTCCAGTTCTCCACGGCTCTGGACGGGATTGGAATGGAAACCCCGTCATCTTGTGCGTATGGCCGGAGG
>DHOO01000079.1:9232-26809 GCA_002409975.1 Firmicutes bacterium UBA5388 | reverse complement strand
CCGCAGCCGGAAAATATTAAAACCAAGATCATTAAAAAAGACCATAATACTCTCTTTTTCATAAAGCATACTCCCTTCTTTAAAAACCCTCTCATCAAAAAAATAAGGATAGTAGTAAGGTCTAAGAAAAAAAGACGATCTTACATTAGAGTTTAATTCTCTTTGCTGGAATCATTTTCCTTCTCATAATTATGGTGTTTTCAAATCTATTGCAATTTAACTTGGCCTCTGCTTTAAGAATAAAGGGTTGGGAATATATTTTATTAATGACCCCGGTGACTACCGGATTGAAATTATCCCTTCACGAAAATTATGGGGTCCGGACAATCGGTTATAAATAAAAAACCGCCGGTTAGAGAGAGGGGTCTGTCTTTTTAAAGACAGACCCCTCTCTCTAACTCATTCTATAAGCACTTTCCCTCTTCTAAGCTTCCTGCTCTTCATACCAATGAAGCCGGTTAAACTTTAAGAAACAGGTTTCGCCTTCCTGAAGAACTCCCCGACGCCTAAGTTTTTGCAGACGAATCTCCGATGACCCGACTTGCACCCGATAATCAATGATCTCTCCCAAATACGCAAGGCGCTTAATTACTCCTCTAACCCCACCCTCACTGACAAAATCAATCTCCGAAGGGCGGCAGGCCAAGGTGACCCGCCGGGCTTTTATTTCTGAAGGTATTTGCGTTGTAATCACTCCGGCCTCCGGATCTGCTTCCGTGATTACCTGCCCGTCTTTAATCAGTGCAGGAATAAAATTGGATAAACCAATAAAACCACAGACAAACTTATTAGTAGGATGATTATAGATGTTCATCGGAGTATCGACCTGCTGAGCTACTCCTTCGGACATAACCAGCATGCGATCAGAGATGGCCATTGCCTCTGCCTGGTCATGTGTGACAAAGACAATAGTCAAACCAAACCTTTTTTGTAAATCCTTAATTTCAAAGCGCATCTCTTCCCGTAATTTGGGATCAAGATTTGACAGCGGTTCGTCTAGCAGCATTACCGTCGGATTCAGGGCGATGGCCCGCGCTAAAGCGATCCGCTGTTGTTGACCTCCTGATAACTCATTTGGGTAACTTTCCTTAACCTTCGATAAACTGGTATAAAGAAGCGCCCGTTCTACACGTTCGGAAATCTCCGTACGGGATAATCTCCGATGTTTTAAAGGAAACGCCACATTATTATAAACATTTAAATGCGGCCAGACGGCAAAGGCTTGGAAAACCATGGCAAAATTTCGTTTTTCCGGTGAAACATATATTTTTTTAGAACTGGAAGAAAAGATCTTATTTCCAACGATAACTTCCCCTTCATCCAAATCTTCAAAACCGGCCAGCATGCGCAAAGTAGTGGTTTTTCCGCAACCGGAGGGACCCAAAAAGGAAAAGCATTCTCCTTCTCTGATCTCTAGATTTAAATCATTAACCGCAGTTACCTTACCAAATCTTTTTGTTACGTGGACCAAATTGACCTGTGACATTATCCATTCCCCTCCTTCGTGCTGGTAATTTTCCTGATTAGAATCTCCCCGAGCACAATGATAACCAAGGCTATGGAGGCTAATGCCATCGCATATACTGTTTCTCCATCTTCATTTAGGGCATAAATAGCTACGCCGATAGTACGGGTGGTTGGTCCGTAAAGTAAAACAGAAGTGGTTAATTCCCGAAGGGCGGGAAGGAAGATCAAGAAGAAAGCAGCAACCATTCCCGGCTTAATCAAAGGTAATACTATGTGTTTTAAGGCTTGCCAATGGGTGGCCCCGCAAGACCTGGAAGCTTCCTCCAGAGAGTCATGGACCTGTTCCAGAGCCGCCGAAGTGGATTTAAGAGCAAAGGCCATGTAACGAGCGATATAAGCCACGAAGATGATCCCAGCCGTATTATAGAGATTAACGCCAAATCTTCCGCTCCAGGTCAGGATTACTCCCAAAGCGATAACGGTTCCTGGAACCGAAAACGGCAGCATCCCTAGGAATTCCAGAATAAATTTGCCTTTTACCTTCATTTTAACAATAACATATGAAATCATGGTTCCTACCAACATGGTAACAAACGCCGCTCCCAGCGAAAGGACGACACTGTTTTTAATCGCATCCTTCGTCATCTTCCAAGAGAACAAGATATACTTGAAGTTCTCCAGAGTCATATGTTTATGTTTTAAAGGCAAGCCGTACGTTTTCAATGCTCCCACCAAGAAGACAGTCACTGTCGGCAAAAGAACCGTCACCGCAATATAAAGAATACTAAAAATCAGTAAGGGAATTTTAAAACCGCGTAATTTGAGCAACATTGGGCGCATGCTTTTACCGGCAATAATCTGGTACCGCCCTTTCTTTAAAACCAAATTTTGCAGGTACATAATGATTGCGGCCGAAATAACCAGGATTGAAGCAAGAACGGTCCCGGTACGAATGGCTTCAAAACTCCCGGCGCTGGCGTAAATCTTCTGATAAATCAAAGTCGGGATATTGTAAATACCAACTTCCGTGCCAAGAATAGCCGGAACACCAAAATGGGACAGCGAATACAAAGCTACCAATAACGCCCCCGCAATTATACTGGGGGTTATTAAAGGAAAAGTAATTTTTCTGGTAATCGTAAACAGGTCAATTCCTGAGATTTGAGCCGATTCCTCAAGGGTCGGATCCATTCTCTCCAGCGCCCCGCTTACCTGCAAAAAGACAAAGGGGAACAAGTACATGGTCTCCACAATAATAATCCCCGCCATCCCATAGATGTTGAATAGGGGTTTATCGATACCAAGTAGGTTCTTAAAAAAGACATTAATATAACCGCCCCGGGGAGAAAGCAATATTTTCCAAGCCATCGCCCCAATAAATGAAGGCAGCATAAAAGGAACAATAAACAAAAGTTTCATCGCTCCTTTAAACGGTAAATCAGTCCGGGTGACTAGCCACGCAAAGAATACACCTAAGATCGTACTAAGCATCGTGACCCCAAGAGCAATGGTCACCGAATTTAATAATGCTTGATAAGTTTCGGGTTTACTCAAAATCCAAATGACATCTTTTATATTAAACTTGCCGTCTGCCGTCGTGAAAGCATTCCAGAAAATTAAAAGGATCGGAATTGCCACTACTACTACTAATACTATAATAGATAAGATAAGAACCAACTCCGCCGCGCCAAATTTTTTAAGATCAGCAACTTTCTTGGAGAAAACAAGGTTTTTTCGATTCTTACCTGTCTGGATCATTCCCATTACGACACCCCCATTTCTACGCTTTGTGATTCAAACCACGCTACATTATGAAATTTCAGGAAACAATCTTCTCCTTCCTTAAATAAAAGATTATTCTGTAATGCTTCCTGCGTATCTTGTTGTATTCGCAGTTCCTTCTCACCCAGGTTGATCCGGTAATCCATTGTGGCTCCAAGAAAAGTCACTCTTTTCACTTCGCCTTTCATTCCTGTGTTTTCCCTGGTTAATTCGATATCAAACGGTCGGCAAGCCGCTAGCATTCTTAAGGCCTCTTTTTTACCGGTTGGCGGTTGTAAAGCAACCGGGATATTGCTGTCTTCAATTATTGTTGCACCGTTTTTAATTTCCAAAGGAATAAAATTAGAAACACCCATAAAATTAAAGACATACTTATCCGCAGGTTTTTCATAAATTTCCCTTGGGGCGCCAATTTGACGAACATGACCGGTATGATCGAAAATGGCGATCCGGTCGGAAATGGCCAAGGCCACCTCTTGATCGTGGGTCACATAAAGAATAGTAACTCCGATCTCTCTTTGCAGCTCCTTGATCTCAAACCGCATTTCTTCACGGAGCTTGGCATCAAGGTTATTTAAAGGTTCATCCAACAGCATGATTTCCGGTTTTGAAACTAAAGCCCGCGCCAAAGCCACCCTCTGCTGCTGGCCACCGGACAGCTGATAGGGTAGCCTTTTTTCCAAACCCTTCAACCCGACCTGAGTTATAGCTTGCATTGTTCTTTGCTTAGCTTCATTCTTATCAATTCTCTGTATCTTTAGTGGATAAATCACATTTTCATAGACTGTCTTATGAGGCCAAACAGCATAATCCTGAAAAACCACTCCAATTTTACGTTCCTCCGGGGGGAGATGGATCTTCTGTTCGGCGCTGCTTACAAGGGAGGAACCGATAAATATTTCCCCGTTCGTAGGACGTTCAAAACCAGCGATTAATCGCAAAATTACAGTCTTACCACAACCCGATGGTCCTAAAAAAGTAAAACATTCCCCTTCCTTGACGGTAATATTTAAATTCTCTATTACTCTATGCTCTCCATAGTGTTTACTGATGTTTTCCAACTTTACTTCGGCCATCCAAAACCCCTGCCTTTAATTAAGATTTTAGCTCTTCAAATACAAACTTATCTCCCGTAGTCGCACAAATTCGTGCAGCTACGGGAGGTCTTTGTAAGCAAGCAGTTTTTTATTTCGTCATAATCGCCGTAAATTTGTCAATAATAGCAGGCTTATTAATGATTAACTGTTCATAATCGATTGGCATTGCTCTCTTTACTGCCTCTTCCGGAGTAACTAAACCGACATTCTTTACTATCGGCACATCTTGACGGATCGGCAGCGTTAGACTGTTAGCGATAATAGTTTGACCCTCTTTAGAAAGCATGAAATCAACAAATTTCTTAGCTGTTCCCAGGTTGGGTGTACCCTTAAAAATCGCCAAGGGACTGGGGATAACTAACATCTGAGAAGTATAAGCAAATCCTAAAGTCGCGCCCTTCTCTATCTTACTAATTGTAATATAGTCCACCGCAATACAAGCCTTTAAATCACCCATAGCAGTATCATCAACAACTTGTCCCGAACCTTGACCCATTTTGGCGCCATTCGCCCGGAGTTTCTCGATATAATCCCAACCAAGATTCTCGACAATCATCGCCACACTGACCATGGCTGTTCCGGACAAGGCCGGATTGGCAATCCCAAAACCGCCTTCAAATTCTCTTCCTAACAGGTCTTCCCATTTTGTAGGGGGATTTTTAATCTTGTTGGTGTTATAAGCTATGCCCAGAGTACCGAGGCGAGCGGGGGTGAAGTACCCATCCTTGTCTTTGACCGGACTGACAATCTTGGACGCCTCCGGAGAAACATACTTTTCAAGGATACCTTCCGCTTTCATCTGGTAAAAGTCCGGTATCTCGCTGGTCCAGATCACATCAGCCGCAATTTTCCCCGCCTGACGCTCCGTCGCGATTTTAGCCATTAACTTTCCGGCGCCAGCCGAATAGTAATCGAATTGAACTCCTGGGTATTTAGTTAAAAAACCATCCCGCAGTTGACCAATTAAATGCTCCTTCATAGAAGTGTAAACCATTAATTTCTCTTTTGGCGCCGCAATGGTCAGAGTAACAAGATTTAACATCATAGCCAAGATAACAAAAATCATCAGGGTCCTTTTCTTCACTTTATTTTCCTCCTTAATAACTCTTAAAATCATCCTTTTAAACACTAAACCAAGTGCTCTCAATAAAACCGCCCTTCAAACTATCACTACAAATTACAACATTTTTCTCACCACCTCATATTTCATTAATCATCTGCTTCTTCATGCCTTTTATACTTATTATTATAATGAATTATTTCGGTACTGACGTACCTTTATGCCTACTTAATCAAATCGGTACTAAAGTACCCTTCTCTCTACCATCATATCTACTTTACATAAACCCCTTAATTTGCTTTTCCCTCCTTTCGAATTTAGTAGTCCTTTATTGAACATCAGGTTTAACCAATTTTGCCTGCTTTAAATAAAGTGCTAACTACCAGCCGTAGACCACAAAAAAACGCCGGTTGTCATTGACAACCGGCGCCCGCTACACTGAACAACGCAAATTATTCGAACAAATTAAGAAATCATAAGTGATTGATTTAGGATTTAACCACAAAATATTGATTGCCTAACGAATTCTGCGAGGCGTATCGAAGCGCCCGGCTTTGATTTCCATCGCCGATTTTTCCCCATTTTCTTTATCCGTTAAACCAGCCTCAATAGCTTTCAAAGAAGCTTGCACTCTGCCGCTTACCTGCAACTTGCCATAAATGGCGCTGATATTATTTTTAACGGTTTGTTCCGCAACATGGATACGTTTAGCAATCTCTCGGTTATCATAACCTTGGGCCATCAGTGATAAGATCTGTTTTTCTCGCTCATTAAGTTTTTTTAACCACTTGGGCTTATTCGCGGAATGGTTACTATTCAAAAGCAGAGGCGTGCGGAACAGCGTTTTATATATGGCCAGACCTGATAGGAAAAGGAAAATTTCTATACTTATAAAAACAAGCCAAGATAATGCTTGGATGAAATGAATCAACCGTGCTTTTCCAATAATCGTCGGTGAAACAGGAATCACATTCAGTAAAAACCAGCCCGCATGCTCGACGGGTTGGTTAATAACTAAGACAGTGCGGTCATGGGCCTGACAGGTAAAATCCACTCTTGTATTTAACTTGGAAACTTTCAAACCAGATAAAGCAAAGGAAACATCCTCGGTAATCTGTTGTTTGAAAGGAGTGGAGAGAATTGTGCCCTCGCCATCGATTAATAAAAAATAATCACTCTTTAGTTTACCGCTAAATGAATGCCCGTCATTATAAAGGCAGTCATTGATGGAATAATCCAGATATTTTTCTTTAAGAAACAGCAATAGTATACCTAACGCGTCTCCGGAATATAAATGGTTAATTCTCCTCCCCAAAATCAAATAGTAATCCTTAGCCGAACTGATCCGTGCCGGTCGCAACCAAACCGTTTTTCCTCCTGCCTGAATAATCTCATTATATTCTTCACTCCGACGAAAAGTCTGAATAAATTCATTGGAAACTGTTTCGCCCATCGTTAATGCTTTCCGTTTCGGATTATTAATATCAATATAAACTGCATCGTGAATTACCTGATCAAAAAAGGAGTATCCTTCTAAGAAATGGGAAAACTTCTGACTAATCAGCGATACTTCATAAGGATCAGCAATGTTAGCGTAATTTTCCAGCATATTGTTGAGTTCTTGATTAGCAATAAATTGAAAGGAAATATTTTCATAGTTACTAAGTCTAACATGTAGATTAGCGACAATCTGCTTCATTTCCAATCTGGAATAGACAGAGATTTTATCCTTCTTTGGAATTAGCGCCTTCTGACTATAAATAAAAAGCGCCAATAGGAAAAAGAAAGAAAAAGCTACAAAAAAGCAGCGTTTTGCTCTATAAGAAAAAGGGGTTTCTGCTGTGCAGTTCCAAATAGTTACTAGACGATCTTCAATCAAGCTATTCAAAACTCTGAAAATAGCGGTCTTTTTGATTGCCAATTTCATTAAAACCACCCCCTACTAGAGCTATTACGTTGTCCTCATCTTCAACTATCCCGTCTAAAGAAATGACTTCGATGCTTGTCGATTTAATTATTTCGGCATTAAGGACTGCACATCCTTCCAGAGTTCTGCAACTAAGACTTCTTGGTAACCCGCATATTTAGCTTCAGCCATTGCCGCTCCTACCTTTTTTAAGGACTGATCCTCCAATCTTTGTAGCTGTTTTAGCCGTTCAGCAGTTAACCGCTGAACGGAAAGAGAGTTGCGGTAATCCGCAACTGAATAGCGCCAGAGCAGAAGTTTCTCGTCAAACCTTTTTTTTAGACGATCAGCAATCAGTAGACCTTCGGGGTCAAAATCCCCAGAATAATAGAGCAGAGCGCCACTGGCAACCAGCATTTCTAAAAGAGCAAATGTCGCCAGATTCACCTGTCCGTTAACACAGACCAGCGGTAAAGAGGAAACAAATTTCTTATTCCAACGCTCAGCCAAGGCCGAAAAGACCGCCGGATTTTCCATCACAAAAACCAGGCCACAGGGGCTGATTACCCGTTCTAAACGGCTCAAATTCTCCACCGAAACCTGTAAAGACTCACCGCTCCGGTAAAACCCCAGCCATCCTTGGTGAATTTCATTTTCATTAATGTAGCCGAGTAAACCACAGCTAATCGTGTAATTAGCAATCTCCGTACTAAAAAGACCTGCTTTGTATAGAAGCTCGGCTTCAGTAAAAGCATTGGTTGGTTTTTGCTCATCAAAGATATGAACCAGTGCATAAATAAAAAGGTATCGGGCAGGCATCGTCCGGTCAAAAAAATGGGGATCAGCAGTCAGTTGGGAGGAAAAAATAGGCAGTTGCATTTTTTTCCCCGCTAAACACGGAAGTTGCGCCACAGCCGCTCCCACAACTTCCAGATCCTTACTGAGACCATCCGGATCCTGCTCATATCTGGTAATCAGCGTCTTATAAGCGTTATCTTTCTTAACTAAGGTTTCCCTTAACCAACCGGCAGCTTTAGAAGGTAATCTCTCTGCTAACCTTGAAAAATACTCTTCACGTTGCTGATTATAGATAGAAAGCTCCTCTTTTTTCGAGATTAACTCCTCGCCCCAGTAACCGGCCAGCACCTCCTGGAAATCAACACCTTGAAATTTGGTATTATTGAGAGCGGCAAGCACTGCCGACACCTGGATTTCCGCGTGGGAATGTCGGGAATAGTCCCGCCGCAGAAGGCCGGTTAAGGCTGACTTCTCTTCCGATTTAAGGTTGGATAAATGAATCTTCCCGCCCAGCGTCCCCAATGAGCGGTATTTCTCCTTAATTGCTGCTAAGAGCCGGTGGAAACCGGGGGTTTCTCGGAAATAGCGGATACACTCCTGGTTAATTTCCTGGCTGTTATCAATTGGGTCTTCACAGGTATGATCTTCCGTCCGCAAGTCTTCACTCATCGCTAACCCGCCGCTTCCTTCGTAATTAACTCTCTAACCTGTCCGTTCCACCGGTAGCGGATTACTGAAACAAAATTAGCATTATTGGGGCGAACCAGTTCACAGATGGCCAGCGCCGGCACAGTATCATAATCCCCCCACAGAATCTGGGAGTTGATGATGAAATTAAGATCTAACTCTTCCAACAGACGAAACATATCGCGAATATTATTCTCATCCACACCGGCGAAGGCTTCATCTAAGGAGACGAGACGGGGCGCATCGGCTCTTGCCCCCTCGTACTTAGCATAAACCGCCGAAAAAAGCGGGACATACATGGCCATCGCCTTCTCACCCCCGCTAAAGCGGTCAAAAGCATTATTGGTCATCTCCCGTTTTCGTTCGCCTGTTTTGGTATAGAAGAGTTGAAATTCGAACCACTGCCTGTAATCGAGGACTTCTTTGATCAGAGTATGAAAGGTTTTGGTCACCCCCGCTTCTTCCAAACCTCGGCGCGCTTGGTCAATTTTGGAACGAAAATGGACCGCTAACTTCTGAAAATCCTCCGGTCTTAACAGATTAACATCGGATTTTAAGAGCGCAACCAACTCGGCGCTGTCCATCTGCTCTTCACTCTCTGCCGCCCTACTCTTCCAAGCCAAGTTAAAGGTTAAGCCACTGGAGGTATTCATGGAGGCCATTAGCTTATTCATCTTCTCGACCCACTGTTCGCTGTGGTAAATCCGAGCCCTAATTTTTTTGCTGATGGTATTGGCTAGAATATCCTCAAAGAGCTGTCGATCGCTTTCGCGAAGAAGCTTTTCATTCTCGGCAATCGAATCTGCTAAAAAATCAGCAAGAGCATAAAAGTTAACCTCTTTACCCTGGATTCGAGCTCTGATCTCCAGCCGGCGAAGACTACTGCGCGCTTTTTCGAGCTCTGCTCGCTCCCCAACCGTTAACTCCCGCCCAGACCCCACTTCGGCTTTAGCTTCCGGGCGAAGAGTGGACGCCGACGCCAACTGCGGTTTCATCTCTGACTCTTCATTAATACCCGGAGCATTTTGTAGCGTGGTAAAGATATGATTCAAGACCAGATTATACTCGATCAAGTGAGGTCGGACTTCAAAATACCTCTCTTGCAGAGATGACAAATGTTCCTCCCGTGTTTTCGTTGTTTTTGACCACTCTTTAAATTGTTCAACTACCTTTTTAGCTTGAAGAAAAAGATCTCCACCTTCAGTCCCCTGCCTTACATAGCCCAAAGCATACTCGGCGGCAAAGCCCTCCCGATTTATCTGCTCGATCAGCCGTCGAAAATAAAGTCGTTCCCGCAACTCTTGGAGTTTACTGACCGCCTCTTCTGCTTTCACCTTTCCTTCCTTGCTCCTCGCCACCGCTCGGTCTCTCTGCGCCGGGATCTCATTGATCCGCTGGAGGCAGCTGTTAATCTGTTCTTCAATTGCCTGGTAATCCATCTGCCTTAGCAGCTCGCGAAGACCGGCGATTATCTTAATTTCCTTCTCAATTAAGCGCTTACTTCGTCCCAGATCATAACGGAGCTCATCTAAATCACTTGCCAAATCAGCCAGTTGTTCCTCCAGTGAAAGCAAGTGGCTCTTACGACTGAGCAGACGAGAATGAACTGTCTCCAGTTCACGCAGGGCATCTCCATATGCCATTAGGCTATTCTCCGCTTCAATGAAAGCGGGTAAATTAACCGGGAGCTGCAGTCCAGAGGTGAGAATCCGCACTTCTTCCCGGGTTTGCTGCAATTGCCGATAATAACTATCTACCAGCTCCGTTTGCTCTTCCACCGCTCTTTTTTTATTCTCTAAAGTCAATTGAGCATCGTGGAGTGAAGTAGCGGCGGTCTCCAGATCACCTTTCCCCGGGAAGGCTTTAAATTCGCTTTCCAGCAGACGATGGTGAGCTTCCCATTGTTTAATCTCCGCCTCAATGCGGGAAAGTTTCTGTTGTTCGAGACTGATTTCTTCACGTAAAGCCAGCATGACTTGCTCCCGGTATCGTCGCCGGGAATCAATCCCCACAAACTTGGAGGTTGATAGGGCAGAAACTTGCCCTTGTATGACTCCACCTACCCCGTACCTTCCCTCAGGATTAAGGAAAAGCAGCGCTTCACTATCTTCCGTAATGATACTGCGAATGACCGTATCAACTACTTCGGTAGTAATGGCGGCTTCAAGCCTGGCAGCAGGTTTCAGCCAAGAAGAAAGATCCGCCGATAGCAATTGAAACTTAGGAAACAAGTAACGATCGGCTGACTCGGCATCCATCTCCCAGAGCTTCTCCTGATATCTTTCGGGAATGATTAACGCATCTAACACACCCATACTGTCCAACGCTTCCTCAATCTTCCCCCGTAACTTCTCCGGCACTTCCTCTTTAAATTCCGCCGCCTGATAAAAAGGGATAAAAGGGACCCCTTGCGCCGCCAATCTCTCTCGGTTGCGTACCACCGGCTCTGTTCGCGGCGGTTCCGGCTCTTTCTTAGCCAACCATTCCTTCAGTTCTTCTTCTTTTTTACTTAATTGCTCCCGGCGGCTTTTCTGTTCCGAACGCAGGGTGGAAATGGCAGTTAAGACTTGTTTCTCCAGGGTTTCACGGACCTCGCGCACCGGAAGCAGGAGATCGTCATAGCTGTTGTCTGGATAGCTATTGATCAACCGCTGCAGTTGGACCATCTTCTCGTCATCCGGCTTTAAGAGCTGATTCTGCTGACGCCAAAAGTAGACCCGCTCAATAAATTCTTCTTTAATTTCAAAGAGTAATTTTTCAGCTTGCTCCACATCTAAGCGGGCTTTATCTCGTACCCGTTTCGCCGCTTCCAATTCACCGTAAGCCCGATCATATCTTTTATTTTCCTCTGCTTCCACTCGTAACTTCTCCAAGGCTTTTCGGATCTTCTCCCGGTAACGCTGGAATTCTTTTTTTAACAACAACCAATCGTAGTCGGCAGCAAGCTCTTTCCGCAATTCCTCTTCCATAAAAAAGTGTTCGTCAAAGTATAACTCGGTTGCCACCGAGGCCATCTCTTTTAAGATTGCGGAGATCGTGGTTTCCAGTTGCGAGCAGTCAGCTTTCAGCGCTGCAATCTCGGTGTCTAATTTATGCTCTCGTTCCCGCTTTTGCTCTAAAACGCTCTCTTTCTGTTGCTTTTCTTGCTCCCATTCTTTTTGGTCATTACTTCTTTTGTTGATCTCTTCTGTCAGACGGAAACTATCATGTTGCATCAGCTCACGATGCTTTAATTGCACGGCTTCTTGTTCCGCCTTTAATCCTTGCAGCTCTTCTTCCGCCGCTTGGCTCATGTGTTCAAAGTCCTGAATGGCGGTTTGGAGTCTCTGCTCTTCCTCTTCTCCGGTCGTTACTTCCTTGTGGCTTTGGAGAAAATTCTGCGCCTTTTCCCATAAGAGAAAAGTATTATATTTATCAAACTCCCGACCAAGCCGGTCGGCGGCTTTTCTATTTTCTTGTAGTTGGTCAAGGCGACTTTTGATATTATCCATGTTTTCAATCGCTTCCGACATCGGGCGCAGATCGTCATCGGAAAGTTGCTGCAGTGAATTGGTAAGGATCTCATAAATCACCGTCGGCTTAAAATCCTTAGATAATTTGGGGGTGCGAATCTGAATTAACAGTTTAATTAACTCATCATAATCCTCAAGGTGCTCAAACCCAAACAGCAACCGGTTGACCATGTCCATATAATCCTTTTGTCGCTCGTAAACCTCGCCACCCTCTCCAATCCTGTTCTTTAACTCCTGTTTAGTTAAAGGAACTTTCTCTCCCATTTGCTTGTATAGGTAAAAATCCCGACCGATCCGGCGACCATCGGTCAATGCAAATCCCCAAAAATCCAAGGCCCGTCCCCGTCGCGCATGCAGACCCATCCCCAAAGTCAAATACTGATCCGAATCTTCGCGCGCAAACTCCATATAAAGGTAACCGGTCCGTTCGTTCTCCCCTGAATCTTCCTCCCCCAGCAAATAGTTTTCGATCCTCCGGGCTCGGGAACCAAAGGGATCAAGCCTTTCCGGACTTTTATTCCCATCCAGCAGCAGCGGAATAAAACTTTGCATCGTCACGGATTTCCCGGAACCATTGGCGCCCCGCAATAATAGTCGCCCTCCGGAAAACTCAAACTCTTCTTCATCATAATACCAAAAATTCAGTAAACCAATCCGATTAATGATCCATTTCTTAGCCATCACTAATTACCTCCGAAGTCTTGCGGATAATTCCCACTGATCTTGCCCGCCGGGGGCAGGATCTTAAGCTCTTGGTCATTAAGTCTTTCCAGTAATAAAAACCCGGTCATATAGGAGATTATCTCCTGATATAATTTGGCTGAGGGCATCTCCCGATACTCCTTACTCCATCCCTCAACATAGCGTTCCCGACAAAGATCGATTACTCTCTCCAACTGATCCCGGGAGAGAAGAATCGTATCATCATCGCTAATCGTCAGCTTCCGATCGGCAATCAGTTCTCGAATTGTCGTACAGACCTGAATCGCGATTCCAGAGATCACCTTCTGATCCGGTAAGGTCTCCCGGAAATTTTTCTCCCCCTGGAGCATGAATAGAGCGCAAGTTTTATGGAGATGAAGACTACTCTCCAAAAGATCTTCCCCATCCTTTTGGATCATCGAGCGAAAATTTTTTAGATACAAAAAATCAGGATCATCAGGCCCCTCGGAAAGAAGAGCCGGGGAAAGAAAGAGTCGCCGATAGACCCGGTGCCTCCTGACCGCTCCCCGGTCCGGATCCAGATCCAACCATTCGTCATTTTCTAAATCATTCCATCTTTGATAAGAAAGAATATTCCGTGAAAAACTACGCGCAAAATAGCGGGAGATCCCGGTGGACTCATAAAGCACTTCTGTCTCCGTGCTCATTGTAAAATCACTGTTTTCCCCATCATTCACTTTGATTAATCCCATCTCTTCCGCGAAGTTGAGGACTTTAACCAGGGAAACCCGATGCCGGTACAAAGTCCACTCCACCTTTTCCTCCCCTGGGTAAGTTGATTGCATAAACTCCGTTAGTTGCGATAAGACAAATTGATCCTGTTGTCCATAATCTTCCAGAAACACCAGGAGTAAACAGAGCAAGCCATACTCCATCGCCGTATCAAACTGCTGAATACCCATCCAGGCCTCAGCGCGACCCGGTAGTTTCTCCATTTTAATCAGATAAGGATTGATCAGTAAACGATAGCCCAGTTTATTTTCGATAAACGGCTTCAATACGGAACTGGCATCCTTGATTTTCTGGAACAACTCCGGTTCCCGTTCTTTTAAAATCCAAAAGTTCTCTAGCAGCGCTTCAAACTCTCTCATCCCCGCCGTCCCTCTTCAAAACAGATTTTATAAGCGGGCATCTCCAGATCCCCGTCTTCGCAACGAAGTCTACACCTGACTCCCGGCGGTGGATCTAGTAACCGAAAAATCCGACCATCTTCGGTCTTTCCTTTACGCTCTCCGGAAGCGCAGGCTCTACCCACCCAGCGCAACAAAGTAGTACGCACATAAGTTGAAACTTCCGGTAAGGCGGCAAAGTCAATTTGGTTTTCGTGAATGAAACCTTTGATCACTTCCTGTTCCCGGCGGAGGCTCTGAATATATTGGCCATATAATTTCTCTTTTTGTGCACTCTTATCGACAATTGGGGTTTTGGCGGACTTCTCTCGATAAGCCCGAGTACGAGGCCTAATCTCCACCAGGAGCGGCGGCTCCTCATAAACGCTACCGGTGATGTTTTCGGTCGCTCGTTCCAAGTCTCCTTTCAAATGACGAGAATTAAAGACCCCAAAAGCGAGCGCAGACAATTTGTGACACTCCTCCAGCTCGGCGCAGGAAAGAAAAAGTTCAGCCAGTTTTTTATACTCTTCCTTACGATTAGCCGCGCTGTTCAGATTCTCCACAATCTGCGCGGCATATCTGGTGATCTTACGAATCAGTTCATTAGTAATATCAAATAATTTTAAGACTTCGCTATTCCGATGTTCTGTGCCTAAAAACCACTGCTTAATACTCCGCCACCGACCACGAATGTTCTCATCGATATCCCGATCGCTGACGGTCTCCAACCGAGGAATAGCTCTTTCATAGGCAAAGACTTTTTTTATGACCGTCTCAATCAGCTTTTCGTCGAAGCTGCGCAGTTCCTCTTCGATCCAGTAAGAATTGGTCTGTAATCCTTTGATAAACTCCCGTAGATAGCCGATAATCGAATCCTTATAGGCGATAAAAGCGGCGCTCTTCATCAATTCTTCAGCCCGGAGACTGTGAAAGCTCCTGATATAATCCTGATAATTCTGGTTTAAAGACTTAAAATCCGCATTTAACCCGTGCCACCAGGAGCCGGAAACTTTTAGATCCGCCTCCGCCATCGCCGGTAGTTGCTGCAGAGCTTCTCTGATTCGTTCAATCAGACTGGGCTCCAACGAAGCGCCTTCCACCAGTAGGTTTTCCAGGGTGATCGTCATCCGTTCAATCTCCACCGAATACTCTGAGAGTTGATAGCGAAACTGTTTAGTTTTAAACTCTTCAACCGTCCTTGCTTTGGCTGTATCCTGAACAGGGATTAAGTTACCCCACTGGACCAGAGTCTCCAAATCCTGTTGGCATTCTTCGATCGTATAAGTAACAAACTCCGGGTGTTTCCGCAACTCCTCCCAGATCTCCTCTTTATATAACCAGTATTTTAATTGTTCATATTGATAAAAACAATAACGCATTAGCGGTCGGTAACGCCAGGAATTTTCAGTGGCCAGATATTTAACTTCCTGGATTCCTTTAGTCAGCTTTGTATTAATCTCCATAAACATACCCATCTTTCCAATAATGATAAGCCTTAATACCTTTCTACCAATTTTATAATAATTCCTGTTATGCTATTTACTTGATTTCTCGCTAAGAAGAAGGTGAAATAGATCATACGTATCGCTTGCCCAAATCCTATGTTTATTTTATCACATTTCCCTCCTGTTTTTTCGCTTACTTTACCATACCATTACGTCTCGGTCTTTTGCACTCATCTGTTTTTTTCTTCCTTCAGCGCAAACACTGGAAGAATTATTCTGTAAAGATGAGTCATACTTTAAGGCTAAAACCCGCCAACTAGCATTAATGAAAACTGGTTTTCCCCTAGGAAAATATTGATCCCGAATCCCGGAAAAGGGATAACCTCTACGTCCGCTTCTATACCCGTTGGCAACCCTCACAATAATAGATACTACCACCCATATAAGTTTCCTTTTTGATAATACTACCACAAACCGGGCAGGGTTTGTTCACGGTTTTTTTACTAAGTTTGGTCTGATATCCGCCAAGACAACCAAACAAATCTCTTTCGGTATCTCTGCCACCCAAAGCAATCATTTCCGCAAGAGTAGATTTTATAGCATAATACAGATTATCCTTATCTGGATCGGAAAGGGTGCTAATCTTCTGTTTGGGATGGACTTTTGCGTTATTAAGAATGTCCTGCAAGACACCGTTACCAAGCCCGGGTATTCTCTGTTCGGTGGCCAGCAAGGCTTTTGCGCTAAGCTTCTGTACCGCAGGCGAGTTTATAAGCTGCTTAAAATACTCTTGATTAAACTCGTTTGACAAAGGCGACGGTTTTTCTTTAGCCACCTTGTAATAGGGATTGTCAAAATCGCCTTCTTTAAAGCACCATAAACCGCCGTACATTTGGACAGAAGCGCTTAAAGCGGAGGAATCATTAAACTCCAATAAGAGTTGATGCTTTGCAGGATATTTTTCATTTTCACTTTGAAACCGGAGTCCCACTCCATCTCCAAACAAGATGACCATCTCTTCAGCTTTGATCTCAACCAGTCCGCCGTACCCTGTTGCTTTCCCGATCGTTTTATCGGTAAGCAGGTTGTGATAATTTTCAGGGTCACCATAAAACCAGGCAAATTTATGTGGCGAATAGCCAGTCACAACGTTAGTTATACGTTTACCATAAATCGTGTCATTAAGCTGTTCAGCCAGAACAAAAGCTTCCGGAAATTCTATCATTTTCTCCCCCTCTTTTCCATGCGCAAGGCATCCTTTTTAATCTAAGGAATTATCTGATTCAATTATTCCTCAATCATCAAACACCGCTCCTAAATCTACAACCAAGTCTGAAAAAAGCCCTACTTTAACCTGGTCACCGGTAATATAAACTTCGGGTCGTCCATATTTACCCTTAGCCTCAAGTTTAAAAACCTGCACTGTTTTATGCTCCGGATCTACTATCCAGTATTCTCTTACTCCTTCCCGTTCATAAAGATAGAACTTTATCTTCATATCTTTTCCCGCCGACTGGGGGGAGAGAATTTCGATAATTAAATCCGGAGCTCCTTTACACCCTCTCTCATCCAATTTCTTTTGTTCACAGACTACCACCAGATCCGGTTGAACCACCGTACATACTTTTTCATCGTCTTCCTCCGCCTTAGGTAGCCGCACATCAAATGGCGCAAAGTAGACCTCACAGGTTTTCCCCGTGAGATAAATAGCAATTTGTTTAAAAAGCTCGCCGGAGATTTTTTGGTGCATCCTGGACGGTGCTGGACTCATATTGTAGGGGACTCCATCAATCAGTTCCCATCTTTCTTCATCAGACCAACTAAGATAATCCCCGTAGGTAAACGTTTCTTTAGTGGCGGCTTCATCTCTGGCTTCTCTAACCTTAAATTCCATTGTCATCCCCCCCGTTTCAAATTTTACATAACATTCTTCGGCGCCAACTTTTATACTCCTCTAGTTCTCCCCTCTCACTTTGATATGAACTGTT
>DHOO01000079.1:0-9094 GCA_002409975.1 Firmicutes bacterium UBA5388 | reverse complement strand
CCTCTCACTTTGATCTGAACTGTTAAAAATTTTTCCTTTAATAAATTCAATAGTCTGGTTTCTGGGTTTTAATCAATTAACCAAAATAGTATTTATTTTAACTGTAATATATAGTGTTTAACTTATATTCGAGGAGATTGCCTAATTCCAAAGTCCCTCACTCAGACTATTTTGTGATTTAACCTAAAATATAGAGGTTAGATAATACCTAGTGGGGATGATTAATAGAATTATGCACTAGTTACTATTTCTTAAACCGACTGTTAATTTTTATTGGACAAATTATTTCTAGTACTTTATAAAAGTCTTGACAAAATTTCAATTGCCCTTTATAATGTCTTTAATACCAAAAGAAGGAGGAAATAGAAATGAAAAGTAAAAAACTTTGGTTAATTACGGTGTTACTGGTAATGCTGGTCTCTTGTTTTATTAACGTGGCCGGCGCCGCTACTACTCTTAATGCCCTCTATATGAAACAGGCGGGGTATAGTGAAACAGATATTGAAAATATTACTGCAAAGTTTGAAGCTAAATATCCGGGAATTGATGTTAACCTGATCTTTGTTCCCTATGATGCATTACATGATAAAATAGTTACGGCTGCTGCCACCAAAAGTAGGGCTTACGATGTGGCGCTTATTGACTGTATCTGGACACCAGAATTTGCCCGAGCAGGATTTTTACTTGATGTAACTAAGAAGATGGCTGCCGTCAATACCAATGATATTTTTGAAGGCGTTTTGAGCTCAGTAGCTTATGGGGGTAAGTATTACGGTATGCCTTGGTTAAACGATACGAAATATCTTTTTTATAACAAAAATATATTAGCGAAGGCTGGTTACAAAACTCCACCGGCAACATGGGATGAACTAATTCAACAGGCTAAAGCGATTAAAGAAAAGGGATTGGTAGAGCACCCAATAGTTTGGAGTTGGGCTCAGGCTGAAGCGGCTATTTGTGATTATACCGCGCTAGTAGCTGGTTTTGGCGGGGAAATCTTAGATGAAAAAGGCAATCCCTGTTTTCACCAGGGAGCAGGTCTGGAAGTACTTAAATTCATGGTTAAGACAATAAAGGAAGGACTCACTAATCCCAGTTCCAAAGAGTTTTTAGAAGAAGATGTTAGGCGTGTTTTTTCTCAAGGCGAAGCGGCCTTTGCTATGAACTGGGCATATATGTACAACCTTGCCAATGATCCGGCTGAATCCGCTATAGCAGGCGATGCAGAGATTGCAGTGGTTCCAGGAAGTAAAAAAGCTGTAAGTGGTTCGGTTAATGGTGGTATGGGATTGGCTGTAGTAAATAGCAGTAGGAATCCAGATCTAGCTTGGGAATATATTCAGTTTATGGCTGGTAAAGAGGTCCAGATTGAATACTCAGCCAATGCCTTACCGATTTATATTTCCGCATATGATGATCCGCGTGTAAGCGGAGATCAGCCGACACTCGCCTCCGTTTCTGAAAAACAGTATAAATATGTAGTAAACAGACCACAGGTTACCTGGTATCCTCAATTGTCTGAGATACTTCAGGTAGAAATACAGAAAGCTCTAATCGGAATTAAGAGTCCGGAAGACGCTCTAAATACCGCGGCAGAGGCAGCCAAGAAATTAAAAGAAAAGAACAAGTAGAAAATTCTAAATGACACACAGGGAATTGAGGTATCTACTCCGTTCCCTGTGTCCCACTTCAACTAATTAGTCGCTCACGCTGGTTACCGCCCGCACACATGAAATGATAAAAATCAGAGCCCGGTGAGTCGACAAGCCTCGAAGGCATTTTCTAAGTAAAGGAGAGGAATAATGCGAAGACCGCTATCTGAAGAAAATTTTGCTTTTATTTTAATCACACCTGCCGTGATCATAATATTCAGTATTGTTTTATATCCCATTTTAAAGACATTATATATGAGTTTTTTTAACATCGATTTGACCAACCCTTTCTCCCGTCCTTTTGTAGGACTAGGAAATTATCTGGAAATTTTATGCGGTCCCACTTTTTGGAACGCTATGGTTCGTACCGTTTATTTTGCCGTTGTTTCCATTTCCATGGAGTTTATACTGGGTATTTCTATTGCCCTGCTTTTAAATGAGGATTTTTACGGTAGGTGGTTATTAAGAAGTTTAATCATTATTCCCTGGGCTATTCCAACCATCGTCAATGGTTCTTTATGGAGATGGATTTTTAATCCGCAATATGGAGCATTAAATGCTCTTTTAACCCAAATTGGACTTATCGATTCATACCAATCATGGTTAGGAAGCCCCTTTCTGGCCTTAAATATGGTCATTGTGGCTGATGTCTGGAAGATGACCCCTCTGGTGGTCATAATGATTTTGGCTGGTTTACAAACTATCCCTCACGAGTTATATGAGTCAGCAGGAGTTGATGGAGCTAATGTGCTTAAAAGGTTCTTCCATATTACCCTCCCAATGCTTAAACCGACTATTTTAATAGTTCTAATTCTTAGAACCATGGAGACCTTTAAGGTCTTTGATATTATCTATATAATGACCAGCGGTGGTCCAGCCAATGGTACCCAGCTCATAACCTATTATACTTACCGAGAAGCCTTCAGCTATTTGCAACTGTCAAAAGGAGCCACTCTGGCTTTTCTGATTTCCCTAACTATCCTTGGATTATCAATTATCTATGTTAAAGCATTGGGTACTAAGACAGAATATTGAGAAAGGTGATAAAATGCCGATTCTACGTAGAAATAGGAAAATATTTACGGAAGTGTTTAAATACATTTTTGCGTTCATTATATTAATTGGAACCTTAGCGCCCTTTTTGTGGTTAATTATTTCAAGCATCTCCCCAGAAAAAGAACTGTTAGCAAAGCCTCTCCAATGGATACCCTCCAGACATACTTTTCAAAGATATGTTAGTATCTTTACTGAAAGTGAGAACAATAAAGCAGCTTATGTTTTTCGCCAGGCCATGGGTAATTCTATCAAGGTGGCTTTAAGTGTAGTAGTAATTAGCTTAATTTCCGGCACCATTGCCGCCTATTCTTTTGCCAGATTAAAATTCCGGTTCAAAAATAAAATTATCATGGTTTTTCTCTTTACCTATATGATTCCCCCAGTTGCTATCATCATTGCTCTTTTTACTATTCTTAATGAACTTAATTTAATTGATACACTACTAGGATTAACAATCCTCTATAGCTCATTTACAACTCCTTTTGTCGTGTGGATCATGAAAGGGTATATGCAATCAATTCCCGGAGATCTGGAAGACGCGGCCAGGATTGATGGATGCTCCCGCTTAAAGGCACTGACAAGGGTGATCCTTCCACTGGCTCTGCCCGGCCTAATCGCTACCGGTATTTTAGTTTTTTTACTCTCTTGGGAAGAGTTCTTTTATGCGCTGATTTTTACTTCATCTGTTCAGGCTAAAACCATCTCGGTCGCGATTTCTGAATTTAGTGGAAGGCATGCTGTAGACTACGGAATGATTGCTACCGGAGGAGTACTGGCCACTTTACCACCGGTGATTTTGACATTATTTTTTCAAAGGTACATCATTAGCGGTTTAACTGCAGGAGGAGTTAAAGGCTAAAAAAAAAATACAAGCAAAAAATATTTAATAAACGCAATCAAATTTGTTAATTTAACCCAAATTAGTGTGTTGATAAAAAGACGAAAGGGTAACTTTGAGATTTAAATTTTTTAAAATAAGAATTTCGAATGCTACTGGGAGTGAAACAAGATGGAAATACGAAATACAAGAGAACTGAAGCAGTATAACAAATTCATCATTTTAAATGAAATTATTGAAAACCAGCCCGTCTCCCGTAAGGACTTGACAAAAAAAATGGAGGCCTCCCACGCCACTATTTCCTATATTGTAAAGGATCTGATCGAAGAGGGCCTCGTTGTGGAAACCGAATTCATGGAATCCAATGGGGGCAGGCCCCCCCGATTGCTGGAGTTTAAAGGTAGTAGTAAATTCCTAATTGCCGTTGAGATTATTGACCAAGTACTGTGGTACAGTATCTTTAATTTAAATTTAGAACTGATCAAAAAAAGTTCTTTCAGTACAGAAGAACTCACTGCGCAAGAAATTATTAATCTGTCGTACAACAAAATTATAAAAGAATTGGAAGAACTCGATATTGATTTTGATAAACTAATCGGTTTGGGGGTTTCAACCCCTGGTATCTATGAAGAAGATATTGACCGTTTAACTAATTCTACCAGTAAAATCTGGGAAGGGAGCAATATTAAAAAGGAGTTTCAAAAAAAATTTAAGCTTCCGGTTTATATTGAGAACGATGCTAATCTGGCCGCCTATTACGAATGGGCCTACGGCGCGGGCAGGGGTTACTCTAATCTTATCTATATCTACATTGCCGATGGGATTGGTGGTGGCTTAATCATTAATAATCAACTTTATAAAGGCATTCATGGCAAAGCTGGTGAAATCGGTCATGTTAAAGTAAAAGAAGAGGGAGAAAAATGTGACTGCGGTGGTATCGGCTGTTTAGAAACTGTCTCCTCAATCAAAGCTATTCGGAAAGAAATAAATAAAAGAATTAGTAATGGGGAAAAAAGTAACCTTCTTCATTCTCATCAACCTCCGTTTACGGCCGATGAGGTAATTAAGGCCTATCGAGAAGGAGATCCTCTCTCCCGGGAAATAATTGACAGAGCCTTTTCTTATTTGATGAATGCCCTTTCCAGTATCATCAATCTCTATGACCCAGGCCTGCTAATTTTAGGCGATATGCATGATTTTATTGATGATGAACTGATTAACCGCTTCAAAACAGGATTAAAGAAGATCTGTTTTCCTAATATTATGGAAAAACTAGATATTGTTAAAAAGACTGATAAAGAAAGTAACCTACAAATGCATGCTACCGCGGCTTTTGTCTTTGATATTTGGAAAAAGACGGTTTAGTCTCAAGTGCTAGCTTTTCAGAAAGGGGTTCGTCATGAGCTATTTTCTTGGCATAGATGGTGGAGGAACGAAGACAATCTCTTATTTAGCAAATGAAAAAGGAGAAATACTAGGGCGCGGTGAAGCCGGCGCCTCAGCTTATCATGTTACCGGTATAAAAAAAGCAGTCCAGGAAATAAGAAGGACTATCGATCAGGCAATGCCGTCGGGTCCAAAACAAATTACCCCAATCGAAACAGCATGTTTCGGTTTGGCCGGAATTGATTCCCAACAAGACTACGATACTATCTATCAAGTTTTAACGGAACAGCAGATTTCCCGGCAGCTAGTTTTGGAAAACGATGCGGTCATTGCCCTAGTAGGAGGTAATGCTAAACCCTACGGGGTAGTGCTTATTGCCGGAACAGGAGCTATTTCCTTAGGTATTAACAAACAGGGCCAACGAAAACGAGCCGGCGGCTGGGGTCATATCATTGGTGATGAAGGAAGCGGTTATGATATCGCTATCTCCGGGTTGACCGCCGCTTTAAAAGCTTATGACGGTCGAGGAGAAGATACTATCTTGTTGCCTATGTTTAAGAAAAAACTGGCTTTAAATAGTATGGAAGATATTATGGAGAAAGTCTATTTTTCTCTTAGCCGGGAAGAAATAGCTTCTATGGCCTATATAATCTTTCAAGCAGCGCAAAAGAGAGACCGGGTAGCAGAAAAAATTATAATTAAAGCTGGTAATGAACTTGCTCAGAATATTAAAGCTGTCATCAATGGACTACAGCTCGCCGGGGAGGAGATCGAGATTCCTTTGGTGGGTGGAGTTTTTAAGAATGAAAGCAGTCTGTTAATTGATGTTATTAAAAAGAAAGTTTTAAGATCAGCCCCCAAAGCAAAAATATTAAAACCCCGGTTTGAACCAGCCATCGGAGCAGTTATCATGGCTTTGTCCCAATCCGGGGTAAAGGTAGACCAGAAAATTATGGATAATTTAAAGAGGACAATAATTTAATATCTCACATGGATGTTTACTTTTTTATAAAATGCATCAATTATTCGTATCATTTTTAGGCGTTTTTAGGACTCGACATTTTAATAAGAGTTTTTTTGATTTACACTAATCAATTTATATCCGGTCGGTAAAACACTTTATCCAGGTTGAGATTCAACCCGGGGAACTCCGGATGAGTAAATTTGTCGCCCGGACCGCCCGTGAATACTAATAGATAATTCCCATCCTTAAGCATAAAAGCTTCTAATATGTTTTCTTCCGGATCTACCAGCCAGTAGTGGAGAATTCCTCCCTTACGGTAAATTTCCATTTTTTGCAACCGGTCTTTTCGGCGGTTTGATGGTGACATGATTTCTACCACCAAATCACAAGCGCCATCAATACGCTCCTTTCGCATAATGTCTTTCTGAGTACTGGATACAAATAGTAAATCCGGTTGTAACACATTACTATTTGTTAAAGTAACATCTAGGGGAGCATAAAATATTTCGCCCTCAGGGTCAAACCCATCAAAAAAATTTGCTAACTGGCGGTACAGTGCCGAGGATACCCGCTGGTGATGCATTGAAGGCGACGGTTCTTTTACCGGAAATCCTTCCAGAATCTCAAACCGGTAGCCCGCTTCTTCCGGGATCTTTAGATAGTCTTCATAAGTATATTCACCCTGTTTAGGGTATACAGAACGCTCAAGATCACCTCCGGCGGCCAAAGCAGCCAATACTGCTTCTTTTTTATACCGATACTGCTTTTCCCCTAATTCTATTACAGGTATCTTTTTTTGTCGCGTATATCTCCAGACCGTCTCCACCGACAAGTTTAAAATCTCCGCTAATTCATAAGCCGTAAGTAATTTTTCCATCAGATGATCACCTCATCTATATTATACAACCAAACACAACTATAATTAAGTCTACACAACAGAGGTGTTCTGATAAATCCAGGTTGGTTAAATGGATGTCTAAGGTAATTATGCAGTTCCCTCTCTTAATTAAATTATTAACTAAACCCCGGAATGTTTTTAGGCAATTCTCTCAGGTAATAAAAACAGTATTGTAAAGAAATGACTAAAATCTAAACTAAAAATAACCGATTATACATAAAAATGTTTTAGGAATTTACAGCACTTTTTTAAGCAGATTGATCTTATTTTCATAGGGAGGATATCTTAATTTTATGTCTATAAAATTGGATTTCTTGAGTATGCTTTTTTTATGACTGAAAGTATCAAAACTCCAGCTCCCATGATAACCGCCCATCCCGCTTTCGCCTACACCTCCGAAGGGCATATATGAGGTTGCAAGATGTACTATGGTGTCATTTATACATCCTCCGCCAAACGAAATGCTTTCTACTACCGTTTTTTCAGTTTGTTTACTGGTAGTAAAAAGATAAAGAGCTAATGGTTTCGGCCTCCTGTTAACAGCTTGGATAACTTGGGATATATCATCAAAATCAAGGACAGGCATTATCGGCCCAAAAATCTCTTCTTGCATTACAGGGTCATCCCAGCTTACCTTATCAAGAATTGTCGGTGATATTTTAAGAGTGTCTTCATCATAGTCGCCACCCGTAAATATTTTACTGTTATCCATTAGACTAATTAGACGTTCAAAATGCTTTTGGTTGATAATTTTCGGAAAATCCCTATTTTTACATGGATGTGGTCCGTAAAAAGTTGTGATCTCGCCTTTCATGTACTCTAATAATTGACTTTTTACTTCTTCATGAACTAAAAGATAGTCAGGTGCTACACATGTCTGCCCTGCATTTAAACACTTACCCCAGACAATTCTACGAGCCGCAATTTTAAGGTTTGCATCCCTGTCTACTATACAAGGACTCTTTCCGCCAAGTTCTAATGTCAGCGGGGTTAGGTTTTTCGCTGCAGCCGACATTACTAATTTCCCAACGTTCACACTACCTGTAAAGAAAATATAGTCGAATTTTTGCTCCAGGAGTTCTTGATTAGCTTGCCTTCCACCTTCAACCACAGCAATAAACCCTTCATCGAAATATTTTCTAATTATTTTTACAATAATTGCAGATGTTGCAGGAGAATATGCTGAGGGCTTTACTACACTACAGTTTCCTGCAGCAATTGCTCCTACCAGTGGTGCAACAGTAAGCTGAAATGGATAATTCCATGGAGACATGATTAAAACAACTCCATATGGTTCAGGCACTATATAACTAGTAGATTTAAAATGGGTCAAAGGTGTCTTTACCTGTCTTGGTTTAGCCCATGACTTTAAATTTTTAATGATGTAACGAAGCTCTCCCAATATGATGCCAATTTCAGTTTCATAGGCTTCAAAGGGCGCTTTGTTTAGATCCCTTTGAAGAGCATCTGTAATTTCAGTTTCATGCTCTGTGATCGCCTTTTGCAGAGTCGTTAGCATCTTTAGTCTAAATGTGGGCTCAAGAGTTCTGCCACTATCAAAGTAACTTCTCTGCTTTTTTATGACCTCTTTCAGGTCCGCCATTATTTTACACCTCCTAAATAAATAAAACACACTTCTTTATACATAAGATATAATAGGAGCTATTGTTTCCTTGGCATCACCTAAGATCAGAATAACCTTATCCATTTTATAAATTGTATTAGGCACACCGGAATATCCGGGATTTGTGTCTTTGTTAAGCACAACAATATGTTTTGCCCTATCCACATTTAAAATAGGCATACCATAAATAGGTGTGCTCTGGGCAGTATTGGCAGCCGGATTAATAACATCATTAGCTCCTATGACAATAACAAGATCTGTATTGCCAAAATCATCATTAATTGCATCTAGCTCATATAATATTTCATAAGGGATATCAACTTCAGCTAACAGTACATTCATATGCCCCGGCATTCTTCCGGCTACAGGATGAATTGCAAACTTAACATCTTTTCCTCTTTCCATCAATTTATCATAGAGGATCTTTACTTGGTATTGTGCCTGCGCCAATGCCATTCCGTATCCCGGCACAATAATAATTTTTTCTGCTTCCTTAATAATCTCTTTAATCTTATTGATTTTTGTATGATCGTCATCTTCTTCAATCTGCTTTTCAATTGATTCAGCAAACAAATCTTTATTTTCATTGCTCACAACTGTTTTTGCCTTCATACCGGAACTTAGTACCGTCTTTCCTGTAAGTACCTGTAAAAGGCTGCGATTCATCCCCTTACAC
>DHOO01000128.1:31193-33549 GCA_002409975.1 Firmicutes bacterium UBA5388 | reverse complement strand
TCGAGAGCTATTTTCTAGGTAGTCGCTCACGCTGGCTGCCGCTAGACAGATGGAGTTGATGTTAAAACTAGAGCCGGGTGAATCGATCGCTCCGGAGAGGCATTTAACTAAGTTGGAAAGAAGGAATAAGATGCGATACGAACTTGAAGGATTAGATTGTGCAGTTTGCGCCGGAAAGATTGAAACAGAACTAAGGAAGATCGAGGGGCTAGAGGAGATAACAGTTAATTATGCGATTAAAAGTATTGAATTGCCTAAGGAGAAGGAAAAGCTGGCTTCTCAAGTGATTGCCCGGATTGAACCGGGGGTTAAGTTGATAAAAGCTAGTACGAGAAAGCGCTATTTCACCAGTGAAAAAGGAGAAAAAAAACAGGGGGAGAAGACGCGGTTAATAATTGCCGGACTACTTTTTATCTTTGCTTTAATTTTCATCCGCCCATTACAACAAACCCCTTTTTTATGGGCGGAATATGCGGTCTTTTTAAGCGCCTATTTTTTGGTGGGGTGGCCGGTTCTTTTCCGGGCGTTTCGTGATCTGCTCCGTGGCCAATTATTCGATGAAAATTTCTTAATGACAATTGCCACCTTTGGCGCGATTGCTATTCATGAGTTACCCGAGGCGACCGGAGTGATGATCTTTTATGCGCTCGGCGAATATCTTCAGGAACAAGCAGTGGACCGTTCACGGCGGGCGATTGAAACCCTGTTAGAGATGCAACCGGATAGCGCCCATTTAGTCTCAGATGAAGGGCTTGTTACCGTTCCGGCAGAAGAAGTTAGAGTAGGAGAGGTAATTATAGTTAAACCCGGTGAGCGGGCGCCCTTAGATGGGAAGATAATTGAGGGTTCTTCTTTTGTTGATACTTCGGCGCTTACCGGCGAATCGGTTCCCCGTCGCGTAGAGAAAGAAGAGGCAGTCTTAGCCGGGATGATTAATGGGCAAGGGTTGCTCCAAATTGAAGTCCTTAAAGTATTCGACGAATCGGCCATCGCCCGTATTTTAGAGCTGGTGGAAGAAGCGGCTGCCAGGAAAGCGCCTACCGAACGGTTTATCACTGCCTTTTCCCGGTATTATACCCCGGTAGTGGTTGGTCTGGCTGCGATGGTGGCCTTACTGCCGCCTCTAATCATACCAGGCGCTAGTTTCGCCTATTGGTTTTACCGAGCTTTGGTTCTGCTAGTAATTTCATGCCCTTGCGCGCTGGTCATCTCGATTCCTCTTGGTTATTTTGGAGGGATTGGGGCCTGCTCCCGACGGGGAATATTAGTTAAAGGAGCTAATTATTTGGATGCTTTAGCCCGTCTGGAAACAATGGTTTTTGACAAAACTGGCACTTTAACCGAAGGGCTCTTCTCCGTTGTCCAAGTGGCGCCCAGAAACGGATTCTCCCAGGAGGAACTATTATCATTAGCGGCGGGGGCGGAATATTATTCCAATCATCCTATTGCGCATTCGATCCGGGAAGCCTTTAGGGAAAAGGAGATTACTCAGGAGATCAGCGACTACCGGGAGATTCCGGCCCATGGTGTCATCGCTACTGTTGGCGGACGCCGGGTGGTGGCAGGTAATGACCGCTTACTTCATCAAGAGGAGATTCCCCATCAAGACTGTGATGTAAAAGGAACCATAGTATACCTAGCGGTTGATCGGATTTATGCGGGTTATTTGGTAATCTCTGACCAGGTTAAGGAAGAGGCTAAAGTGGCTATTCAGCATCTGCGGGGGTTAGGGGTAAAAAGAATGATCATGCTAACCGGTGACGATCAAGAAGTGGCTCAACAGGTAGCGACCGACTTAGGGGTAGATCGATATTTTGCTCAACTTTTACCGGAGGAAAAAGTGATAAAGTATGAAGAGATTGAAAAAGAGTGTAATGATCAATCTCAAAGTGGGATCGCCTTTATTGGGGACGGAGTCAACGACGCTCCGGTTATCACTAGAGCTCAAATTGGGATTGCCATTGGTGGTTTAGGAAATGATACGGCCATTGAGGCGGCCGATGTTGTCCTGATGGATGGTTCTCTTTTAAAATTAGTTGACGCCATCAAGATCTCCCGACGAACGAGAAGGATTGTTCGGCAGAATATTGGAATGACGCTGGGAGTAAAAGTAATCTTTCTTTTATTGGGTAGTTTCGGCGTCGCCGGAATCTGGGAAGCAATCTTCGCTGATGTTGGTATGGCTTTACTAGCGGTTTTGAACGGAATGAGAAGCCTTAATTATAAACAAAGCTAATTGCGTTTTTACCTTAATTTGGGGTTACTCCAGAATATAGTTGCTTGCAAGTAAGTTAAACACTATATTCGATCTATACCAGGGGAAACGCTACCGCAAGCTTTCACGATTTCCCCTGGT
>DHOO01000128.1:30709-30995 GCA_002409975.1 Firmicutes bacterium UBA5388 | reverse complement strand
TAGCCCACTAGGAATTGTCTAATCAATTATTTAATTGAAGTAGTGGTTTGGAAATCAGACCAGGTTGCTCAAATACAAGCAGGTAATTAGGTAATTCCTCTGCTAGATATAAAATTATCATAATATTAATAATACTTACAGGAAAAAGGAGATTTATCCAGAAATAAAAAAGATAGATAGGAATTTTCAGTAAAAGGACGTAGTAAAGCTAATTGTGTTTTTACCTTAATTTGAGGTCACGGCACAATATATAGTAAGCTTTTTGCGTTGTATCCTTTTTAAAAGG
>DHOO01000128.1:0-30537 GCA_002409975.1 Firmicutes bacterium UBA5388 | reverse complement strand
TATTGTGGCGTGATAGTTGAATCTGGGAACAAGGCAAATAGCCCTAGTAAGGTCAGAGGGAGGTAACTTATGGATGGTGGCAATAATGCCAACTACCTGGGTTTAACCACATTATCTTTAGAGGAAGCTGGCTTGCTATCTGCTGTTTTTGCCCACACCACCGAGGGGATGGCCTTAATTGACCCCCATTATATAATCAGGGCGACTAACAACAGCTTTGCGCGGCAGGTTTTTAGTTCGATAGAGGCGATTGTCGGGGCTAAGATTGGAAAGGTAATATCTGGTTGGCATACTCATTTTACCGAAATATGTAGGCAGGTGAAAAAGAGCGGCGAACCATATAGAACTTCAGGTTATCCTCTTATCTTATCTAAAAAAGCCGAGCAAACTATAGCCTATTGGGATATTAGCATTTCTCCTATTTACGGAGGTGGTCACCTCTTTAAGGGCTGGCTTTTGCTCCAGAAGGAAGTAACTAAAGAAGTTAAAGCAAGAACAAAGAAGTTTAAACTACTTAAGCTAATAAATGAGAAACAAAAACATTCTCAAGCGATTCTTAAACAGATCAATGAGGAGCTAACTAGCGCGCGAATTGATGCGGAACACCAGGCTGCTTTATTGGAAGCGGTTGTTTCTTCGATCTCTGACGCGGTGATGGTTTATAATGCCGAAGGTATTATTGTCCGTGCCAACTCGGCGGCGATTGCTCAAAATGGCTTTGATCCTACCGGTTTAAGTCAGAAAGAATTGATAAGGCAAGTCTGTGTTAAACGCCCCGAAGGACATAGGATTCTCTTCGAGAAATTTCCACCGAGTCGCGCTCTCCGGGGAGAAACAGTAAAAAATGAACGAATCCTCTTTACTAATATTACGGGGAAAAATTTTATTCTTCACATTTCTGCAGCCCCCCTTTATATAGAGGGGGAGATTGTCGGGGCGGTAATGGTCACCCATGATTTGACTGAAAGGGAACAATTGTTACAAAGAGTAACCAAACAACAGAAACTTTTTGCCGCAGTGATTAAAAATTCTCCGATCGGGATTGCAGTTCTGGACAGTAAATCTTTGAAGGTAAAATGGGCTAATCCCGTTTTCCAGGGATTTTTAGAAAACCCCGAAGATCAGGATCTAGCAGGGCGAAGATTGGAAGAGGTCATTCCTAATGCGCAAAAAAGCGGGTTAACTACTGCTTTTCTAAGAGTAGCCGAAACAGGCGAGCCTTATCGAGAATCTGAATTTGAGCTTGCTAGTTTTATGCGAGGTGTTACTTATTGGAGGCTCTCGATCTTTTCGCTATATACTGCTGGTAATGGTAAACGAGATTTGTTGTTTATTGCGGTAGACCTTACTGAACAGATAAAAAACAGAAAACAGAAAGAAGAGTTGGCAAGTATAGCAGAGACAAGTCTGGCACAGCTAGAAGCGGTAGTAAACAGTTTAGTGGAAGGAATTATCATCGTTGACCCTCAGCGGAACGTTGTCTTTATGAACCCGGCCTGCCTTAAAATATTTGGCTTTAAAACAATAGATGAAGCCCTTTGTCACCTAGATAATTATCATCAACAGTTTAAATTAAAAACTCTCTCCGGACAGTATTTTTCTGAGGAAGACAGGCCTCTAACTAAGACTTTAAGAGGTGAAACTTTCTTTAATTTAGAATTAATAGTAGAAGATTTGATTCAAAAGCGATCATGGGTGGGTAGTTGCAGCGGTACTCCAGTTTATAATAGGAAGGGAGAGTTAATTCTAGGAGTAGTAGCAGTAAGAGATATTACTACCCAGAAAGAAACAGAATTAGAGAGGGAAAGGTTGCTGATTAGTGAGCGGAAAGCTAGGACAGAAGCAGAAAGACAGGTTGCGCAGAAGCAAGTATTACTAGATAATATTGGAGAAGGGGTAGTGGTTATTGATACAAGCGGCCATATTCTACTCGAGAATAGAGTGGCGCTAGAAATCACCGGAGTTCAAGAGCGGCCAGAGATGATAACAGAAATGCTTCCTGATAATCGTCTTTCCAGACCGGAAGGGAGCCCTGTTAATAACAATCAACTACCGGTAGCTCGGCTCTTAAGAGGTGAATATTTCGCAGATGAGGAATACGTGCTGGAGCGACCTGATGGAAGTATTAAACGACTTCTTACTAATGGTAACGCCGTTAAGGATCGGCAAGGTAAGATTATCCTTATCCTCATTACCCTCCGGGATGTTACTGAATTGCGACAGCTGGAGCAGATTAAAGAGGACTACTTACATATGGTCTCCCATGATCTCCGCTCGCCGCTGGCGGTTATATTGTGCCATGCTCAATTACTTGAGCTGATCGCAAGTGACGATCAACGGATCTTAAATAGTGTCAAGGTCATTACGACCTCTACCCGACGCATGGATAATATGATCTCCGACCTTGTAGACTCAACTCGCTTTGAATCTGGACAGCTCGTTTTAAAGAGCAAAGCTATAAACTTAAAAGAGTTTATGCGTGATCTGCTGGAGCGGGTGAAAGGAGTGCTGGATGTCACTCGTGTAAGAGTAGCAGGCTGTCAGATTCTTCCGCTGGTGGAGGCGGACCCTGATCGGTTGGAAAGGATCACAATTAACCTGTTATCCAATGCCTTAAAATACTCCCCAAATGATAAAAGGGTAGAAATAAATTTTAAGGTTCAAGGAGATAAGGTGGTAATCGCCGTTAAGGATCAGGGAAAAGGGATCGCAGCCACTGATTTACCGTACTTATTTGATCGCTACTATCGAGTTAAAGCAAGCGAGGAAGGATTAGGATTAGGTCTTTTTATTACTAAACGTTTAGTAGAAGCCCACGGAGGGAGGATATGGGTAGAAAGCAAGCTGGGAGAGGGGAGTGTTTTCTTTTTTACCCTTCCGGTAAGAGGCAGTGTGTAAAAGAAAACAATTCAGTTTCAACGAGAAGATAAAAGAACTTGCGCACAAGCAAAGTGAAAGGATGACTAGATTTGCAAGATCCACGTATTCAAGAATTGGCTGCTTTATTAATTAATTATTCAGTAGCGCTGAAACCAGGGGAGAAAATTTTGATTGAAACGACGGGGATAGCTGACGACTTAGCCCAAGCTCTAGTCCGCCAGACTTACCAGAGCGGAGGTCTTCCCTTTCTGTCGCTGATTAACCAGACTCTACTACGGGAATTACTGAAGAATGCTGAGGCTGATCAAATTAAGGCCATGGCGCGGTGGGATCGAGCAAGAATGAGCGAGATGGACGCTTACATTGGATTAAGAGCAGCAAATAACGTTAATGAGTGGGCGGATCTTCCTACCGAGAAGCTTCAGAGCTATAAAACTTATTATCAAAAACCTGTCCATTCGGAACAGCGAGTTCCCCACACCCGCTGGTGCGTGTTGCGTTATCCCAATGCCGCGATGGCTCAATTGGCTGAAACAAGTATTGAAAGCTTTGAAGATTTCTATTTTGAGGTATGTACTTTAGATTATGCTAAAATGTCTCGAGCGATGGAACCTTTGATCAATTTAATGGCGAAAACAGACCAAGTAAGGATTGTTGGTCCTGGCACCGATTTAACGTTTTCGATCGAAGGCATTCCTGCCATTAAATGTGATGGCCATCGTAACATCCCAGATGGTGAGATCTTTACTGCGCCAGTTAAAAACTCTGTTAATGGCAAGATTAGTTATAATACTCCTTCTATTTACGAAGGTTTTACCCACGAAGCGGTGGTGCTGGAGTTTAAAGCGGGGCAGATTATTAAAGCAACCGCTAACGACCAGAAAAGGATCGAAGCAATTTTTAACACCGATCAGGGCGCAAGGTACATAGGTGAGTTTGCTTTTGGTGTCAACCCTTATATCCTCACTCCGATGAAAGATACCTTGTTTGACGAGAAGATTGCTGGAAGCATTCATTTTACCCCGGGTTCTTGCTATGATGAGTGTGATAATGGCAACAAATCAGCAATTCACTGGGACCTAGTCTTGATTCAGCGCCCTGAATACGGTGGAGGGGAGATCTACTTTAATGATCGGCTGATCCGGAAAGATGGTCTTTTTATCGTACCAGAACTTGCCGGGTTAAATCCGGAAAACCTTAAATAACCTAGTTTGAGGAAAGTATCAATATTTTGTGGTTAAATCCTCAAACAATCAATTAGGCAACTCCCTAATTTAGGAAAAGTCTTCTTCTCCTGGTCTCGTTAAAGAAAGCCATTTTAAAGTAAATTATTAGAAATCGGCTTTCTGATTGCTCTCTTGATTTAGTGCTCACGAATCTTTTCAGAAGTTATAAAGAGGAGATTTTACCAAGGTGACAGAAATGTAGTTGAAGAAAAACTTGGTAGTAAATTTTAATTTTAAGGAGTCAAAGCAAGAGATGAAAAGCCGTTTGTTACTATTAATGCTCTATCTTATTATTCTATTTCTTCCTACCTCACTGGCGACAGAGGGGGCAACGGACCAGAGTTTTTCCGAAACGATGATGATTAGTGGAGAAGAAGGGGTTGAAGTTAAGAGCGCAGAGGAGTCCAACCCAATTGAACTGAGCACTGTTTTAACGCAGGGTAAGAAACCTGATCATATTCTCCACACCGGGTCTAAACTTTGTTACGGTAGATCAAAAGAGTATGGGTTTTTAGTATCGTTTGATTCGGGTTTAACTTGGGAGGAAAGGAACGAGGGATTACCGCGTAAGTTAATATATCCCTTTCAACGGGATCAGGTTCGTTATTTAACAGCGATCGGCGTAGATCCGTTCAACCCGCAACGAGTTGCGGTTACGACGACTAATCATCTTTATCTCTCGGAAAACCATGGAGAAACCTGGCGCCAGCTCCCTTTTAGTAATGGTAGCGCTATTACCTCAGTGGCCTTGTCGCCGCATAATAAAGAACACATCTTAGTGGGAACTTCATTTGCTGGTTTTTATGAAACAATTGATTTAGGTAAAAGCTGGATTGATCTTGCTAAGGATTTAAGCTTTCTAAAACAGAGTAGTAGTTTGCGTGAAGAGATCTCTGCCTTAGCTTATCATCCTGAAAATCCGAGCAAGCTCCTATTTGCTTGCGGTTTTGGTAATGGTTTATACCTGTATAATAAAACCCTAAACATCTGGGAGACTTTAAACTTAGCTACTACCGATCGACAATTAATTAAAAATCTATTTTTTCTGAGAAATTTGGAAACAGAAAGTGATAGTCAAGGAGAGAAGCCAAGCTGGTGGTTACAGATCACAAAACAACAAGCAGTAGCTTTTTATACCTGGCCTGGTTTTCAATTAATAACCGAAGAACAGACGATAGCTACTATCGAGCATAACCAGGGAAAGCTAGCCAGGATAGATCAAGCAAAGGATAGATATGGGATTTATGTGAGGTCTGATTATGCTCAAGGAAGGTTGCTTGATAACCATTTAAAATTTATGGCTGAAAATGGTCTCAATGCCATGGTGGTTGACTTTAAAGATGATTTTGGCTTTGTAACCTATGAGACTCAGGTTCCCCTGGCGCAAAAAATAGGGGCAATTATGAAGAGAATAAAGATTAAAGAATTATTAAAAAAGGCTAAAGAACAGAATATATATGTGATCGGGCGGATCG
The DNA here is from genome assembly GCA_002409975.1 of Firmicutes bacterium UBA5388. GTDB lineage: Bacteria > Bacillota > UBA4882 > UBA10575 > UBA10575 > UBA5388. The sequence continues at coordinate 24,956 of DHOO01000128.1, read as the reverse complement.
TGGTCTTTAAAGACAGCTGTCTGTACCAGTATGATAATTATGAATATGCTGCTTGGGATAGGTATGATGATCAACCCTGGAGGTATTTAGTAAAAGAAAAAAACTCAGCAGGAGAAGATACTTATGTTCAGAGAGAACACTGGGTCGATCCCTTCTCTGCGGAGGTTTGGGAGTATAACTTGGCGATTGCCGCCGAATTAGAAGCGCTTGGCGTTGATGAGATTCAGTTTGACTATATTAGGTTTCCTACCGATGGTAACTTGGGACGTATCAGGTATCGTCACCAACCAGTAGCAGCAGAGAGAATAGATGCTCTTGAATCATTCTTGGCGATGGCTAGAGAACGTTTACAGATCCCGATTAGCACCGATCTTTACGGTTTTAACTGTTGGTATCAGATGGAAGGTTTGACCGGACAAAATATCTGTTTATTCTCTGAATACGTAGATGTCATCTGTCCGATGTATTATCCTTCTCATTTCCCCACAGAATTTTTTCCTGGAGATTATCTTGAACGGGCGGAGTTTATCTATAAAGAAGGTTCTTTTCGCGCTCAAGCCTTAGTAGCCGAGAACACAATTATCCGCCCCTATGTGCAAGCTTTTCTCTTAACAGGTCTAGAGTTAAGAATGACAGCGCCAGTTTATACTGAGTATTTATTAAGGCAGGTAAGGGGGGTGCTTTCCTCTGCGACCCCTGGTTTTACCTTGTGGAATAATTCTAATCGCTATTATATGGTAAAAAAACCTTTAAAAGATTATTTATTTACCACACTGCCTGAGTGTAAATGAGAGCCAGGCTTTTAATAGTGGGCTTTTTGCGTTGTCTTTTGACCTTCTAAAAAGGATACAACGCAAAAAGCTTAATAGTACAAAGTCTACTGGAGAAAGGTTAACTTTATATATGGACAAAACGTCTTAAAGGGAAAAATTACCTCGGCTAGTTAAGAGGTTACCGCCGTTACCATCTAGAATTTTCAATAAAACAATAGGAAGGGTGAGTAACTTGTAGACTTGTATCTTAATACTTAAGTTTATACTATTTTTCGCTCCCCTTATAAAGAGAACGGGAGCTAAGGGAGGAGCAATCATGAAAAAATTATTGATCTTCTGTTCACTTGCCGCTTGCTTTTTATTACTTATCCCTAGAGTCGCTCTTGGCTTAAACACGGCGGAAGTTCAGGAGAGAGGTGGAGAGATTACCCTGATGTTTATTGGAGACAAAGGGTTGCAATTAGGAGTGGAATATGGTATTACCCCGGAGGTGGGGGCTTACGTTGAAATGAAAAACAATGTAACGAGAATAGGCGCAAAATATGAATTAGATTCTAATTTCGCGATTCTTTTAGGAGCAAATAACAAGGCGCCGTTTCTGGGGGTTAATATTTCCATGGCCGTAGATGAATACATTAGCTTGATGGGAGATTTAAATCTGTCATTGACCAACAGCCAATTAAGCGCTCTTTGCGAATTGGGAGCGGCTTTTAAAATTGTTGACAATTTGGATTTGCGTGGAGGCTTACTGGCCGAAGTAGATCCTGATGGCAGAAATTTAAATTTTCAAATGGGTGTGGGGATCAACTACTAATAAATTTTCATTATTGGTCCAAGCTAAGTTAAGGATTTGGAAGGAGGTCCCCTATTTAAAGGGGACCCGCCTTTTTTTAAGTAGTTCCCCACCCCAGCTGCTGGGGCAAGCGAAAGGATGAAAATTGCGACGAGCCATAGCAATTTGTTGGATTTTGGGATCTACAGTTGCAAAGGCTATCATTCATGCGAGCGGCGAGTGACGAGCTGCATTTTCTGGGTAGTCGCTCACGCCGGCTACCGCCCGCGCACATGAAAGGAGGGGCTGGGTGAGTCGCCTGGCCTGAAAGGTTCCCAGATTGGTTAAATAATAGCTAAGGCAATTATGCGATCCGTTATTAAAAGGAACTAAGTAAAATAGTGAACGTTTATTCAATAATAGATACTAATAGCGATGGGTTTTATTAAAGGGGGATGGGTATGAACATCTTAGTAGCAATCTTAGCTTTAAATTTGATTGTTATCATCCATGAGTTAGGCCATTATTTAGTGGCTAAAGCCTCTGGGATTAAAGTTTTAGAGTTTTCTCTTTTTTTCGGACCGAAAATTTTGACGTTGAAGAAGGGAGAAACCTTCTTTTCCCTTCGCCTTTTCCCAGTGGGCGCTTTTGTTATGCTAGAAGGGGAAGAAGAAACTTCGACTAGTGAGAGGGCTTTTAGCAATAAACCGTTAGGGGTTAAAGCCGCTGTTATTGCTGCCGGACCAGTGATGAACTTCCTATCAGCCCTTCTTTTTCTTTGTCTAGTCTTTTTTATGGTTGGCTATAATTCGACCTTGCTTGGGTTAGTTCCTAAGGGCTCGCCAGCGGATGAGGCTGGGCTCCAAACAGGAGATCGAATCATTAAATATAATGGAAAACGGATCTATCAGCCTTCGGACTTTTATTCATTCATGGCGATTTCCAAAGGAAAACCAAGTATAATAGAATTTCAGCGGGGAAAACAGAAACTGCAGGGACTGCTAACGCCGGATTTGATCCCTGAGAATCGATATATTTTAGGCTTTGGCGCCAAGGAACCATATGGTCAGGGCTCAACGGTTGTCGACTACGTTCTGCCCGGCTCCCCTGCGGAACAGGAGGGATTAGCTCCTGGAGATAAGATTATTAGTTTAGATGAGCAGCCAGTTGCCAGCAAGAAAGAGATCAGCGCTTATTTAAACAAGAAACAAGATTATCCAACAACGGTTACGTTGCTAAGAGCGGGGAAGGAAATTAAACTGACTATTCAACCAAGAATGGAGAAAGGGCCGGCGATTTATGAGACCGGGATTTCATTTCAAGTGGTTCGTGAAGGCTTATGGGAGACATTGAGACAACCTTTAATTTACATGTTTTCAACGATTAGAAGCGTTATTTTCACCTTTGGTTGGTTGTTGACTGGGAAAGTTTCTTTAACTCAGTTGGCAGGACCGGTGCGAATTGTAAGCATCATGAGTGAGGCTGTTAGTTATAGCCCTACCTTATATTTAGTCGTTATTAACCTGCTTAACATCTCTGCTTTAATTAGTATTGCCATCGGCGCCACCAATCTTTTACCTTTCCCAGCACTTGACGGTGGAAGGTTATTGATTTTAGGGATCGAGGCGTTGCGAGGGAAACCACTTTCTCCGGAGAGAGAAGCGACAATTTCGATGGTTGGTTTTGTTATTCTAATGTCATTAGGAGTTTTTGTTGTTTTTAATGATATCATTCAATTAATTTGGGGATGAGCTGTTTACCGCTAGCGCACGTGAACCGCTGAAAATTAAAACTAGAAGCGAGAAGTCTTGAAGTATTTTCCTAAAGTAAGAATCAAACATTATTGAGAGATTACAATATTTTGCAGGAAAAAGGTTATTATTGAAGAAATAACTTCTTAATATAGTTTATGTTAACATTGGTGGGGGGGTGATGAGATGAGATATCTACCTTTAGAAGAGATTAACGAGGAGATGTTTCTGGCTCACGCCATCTTTAGTAATGATGGAAAGATCTTGTTAAATAAGGGGACTAGGTTAACCCCTTCATATGTTAGAAGATTACGGGATATGCATTATTCCTATTTGTATGTGTATGAACGGAAAGATGAGAAATGGGATTGTACTGGGCCGATTAGTGATAATATTCGGTCCGAAGCGATGGGAGTTCTTTGGAACTCCCTGATTAGTGTAATTGAACGTAGGGCGCTCAACACCCAACAAATTACCTTTGTGCTCGAGGGTATTCTAAGAGATGTGCTTCAAAGACAGGACGGCTTATTTGATATTATTGATATAAAAACACCGGATAATTATATCTATAACCATTCTATTAATGTTTGCATCCTCTCCATCCTCATGGGAAGACAGCTAAAACTCGAGCGAGACCAGCTTAAAGAATTAGCGATTGGAGCTTTTCTCCATGATCTAGGGAAAGTATATCTTAAATCATCGCTAAAGAAACTAGAAGAACTCTCGACACAGGATATAGCACAGATTAAGCAACATACTAAAAAAGGGTTTGATATCCTGAGAACAACGCCGGGCTTTACCATAAAAATTGCTAATATTGCTTATCAACACCATGAGCGGGAAGATGGCTCAGGATACCCGCTGGGACTAATTGGAGAAGATATTCCCCTTTATTCCAAAATAGTAGCGCTTGCTGATTCTTATGACGCCATGGTCTCAAAGAGAATCTATCGCGAGTCCTTATGGAATGATCAAGTTCTAATCGAGTTAGAGAAAGAAACTCCCCGAAAATATGATCCTGAGGTAGTTTCTGCTCTTCGTCAGTCAGTAGCTGTGTATCCCATTGGGAGTATTGTTCAACTAAGTGATGGGCAATCAGCGGTTGTGGTTGAGGTTTCCTCATCCAAAACCGTTCTGCAGTATTTAGAGGTAAGTGCTGGTTTTTCGGAAGTACGCGCTGATTTAGAGACCAAAATTGAAAAACGTTTAGCTTAGAGCATTCTTGATGAATAGTGTAATCAAAAAAAGCCTTTTTTGATTTAAGGGAATTGCTTAATTCAATGATTATTAATTTCGCCGCAGGATAGTTTAAATTAATGTTTAAGAAAAGGAATTTATATCTTGATAAAGAATTATCTACAAAATAGGCTCTTTTTTTTTATACCATCTTTTGCATTAAGGGTCTTACTTTGGCATCTTTTACACAAAAATTAACTAATATTGATTCCATAAAACAGATACTAAAACAAACCACGCTAAAGCATGAGTGCAGAAGGGAAGAAGGGTTTATAAATATTCTTAGAAAAGAACAGATCCCTTAACTGAAGCTATAGTTTATGATAGGAGGACACTAAATGATAGAAGTACCCTACTCTTTAATAATTCCCGAAAACTATCAATCATTGTTGGAGGTTAGAGAGACACAAATTGCCATAAAAAAGTTGAAAGATTATTTTGAAAACGCTTTAGCAAAAGAGTTAGGTTTGATCCGAGTATCGGCTCCTTTGTTTGTTCGTCCGGAGTCGGGATTAAATGATAATCTTACTGGAAAAGAAAGGCCAGTTAGTTTCGATGCAATAGGAATAAATGGAGAGCAGTGTGAGATCGTCCAATCGCTTGCTAAATGGAAGAGAATGGCCCTTGAAAAGTATGGCTTTACTTTCGGAGAGGGCTTATATACTGATATGAATGCTATTCGCCGAGATGAGGAGTTGGATAACCTTCATTCCATCTATGTTGACCAGTGGGATTGGGAGAAAGTTATCCGCAAGGAAGAAAGAACGATTGAGACTTTGAAGCAAACAGTTAATCAGATTTATAAAGTGCTTAAAGAAACAGAGGCTTATATTAGGAACTACTTTCCGGTTCTCCCTAAAGAACTACCTGATGAGATTAAGTTTATTTCTTCTCAAGAATTAGAGGACCGCTTTCCTCACTATTCGCCTAAAGAACGGGAAGAAGCGATTACACAGGAGTGGGGAGCAGTATTTATTACCAAGATCGGGGGAATCCTGAAATCGGGGACAAGGCATGATGGGAGAGCTCCTGATTATGATGATTGGATGCTAAATGGAGATATTATCCTCTGGTATTCACCTTTACAAAAGGCCTTGGAAATTTCATCCATGGGGATCAGAGTCGACGAAGAAAGCCTTGTTCAGCAAGTAAAAGAGTTAGGATGTGAAAGGCGCCTGACCCTCGATTACCATCGGGAGTTAATCAAAGGAAAGCTTCCCAATACCATTGGTGGTGGGATTGGCCAGTCTAGGCTATGTATGTATTTTCTAAAGAAAGCGCATATCGGGGAGGTACAAGCCTCAGTCTGGCCCGAAGAGATGATTGCGCAGTGTAAGAAGGCAGATCTTTTCCTATTGTAAAAATCCCATAACGATATTATTTGGAGGAGTTAAAGATGGATGGAGTGCTAGTAAAACAGATTTTTCAGGAACCCGGTCTTTATCTTAATAAACCGATAAAAGTAAGCGGTTGGGTAAGAACGCTCCGGGTTTCTAAGTCTTTTGGCTTTATTGAGCTTAATGATGGTTCCTTTTTTAAAAAATTACAAGTAGTCTTTGATGAGACGCTTAGTAATTTTCAACAGCTTACGAAAATCCTTATAAGCACAGCATTGATTGTGGAAGGGGAACTAGTAGAAAGTCCAGGGGCTAAACAACCTTGGGAACTGAAAGCAAAGCGGATAGAGATTGAAGGGTTATCAGCTCCAGACTATCCATTACAGAAAAAAAGACATTCGTTAGAATATTTAAGGACGATTGCGCATCTGAGACCTAGATCCAATACTTTTTCCGCGGTTTTCCGGATTAGATCGCTAGCGGCTTATGCTATTCATCGGTTTTTCCACGAAAGGAACTTTGTCTATGTTCACACGCCAATTATTACCGGTAGCGACTGTGAAGGAGCAGGGGAGATGTTTCGGGTTTCTACTTTAGATTTGGAAAAGCTCCCCCGAGATCGTGAGGGGAAGATCGATTTTTCTAAAGATTTTTTTGGGAAAGAAGCAAATTTGACGGTTAGTGGGCAATTAGAAGCAGAAACATTCTGTATGGCTTTTCGTAATGTCTATACCTTCGGTCCTACCTTCCGTGCTGAGAACTCCAACACCCCTCGGCATGCGGCGGAGTTTTGGATGGTTGAACCAGAGATCGCCTTTGCTGACCTCCAAGATGATATGGTCTTAGCAGAGGAGATGTTAAAATATATTCTTACTTATTGCCTGGAGAATGCTCCGGAGGAGATGGAATTTTTTAATCAATTTATTGATCAAGGGCTACTCAAAAGGCTAGATAATGTCATAACTTCAGATTTTGGGCAACTTACCTATACTGAAGCGATTGAACTACTAAAAAAATCCGATCAATCGTTTACTTATCCGGTCGAATGGGGGGTGGACCTCCAAACAGAACACGAACGATACTTAACAGAACAGGTATTTAAAAAGCCCATTTTTGTAACTGACTATCCAAAGGATATTAAAGCCTTTTATATGAGGCTTAATGACGACAATCGAACGGTCGCGGCCATGGATTTATTAGTACCTGGAGTAGGTGAGATTATTGGCGGTAGTCAACGTGAAGAACGGATCGCTCTCTTAGAGCAACGGTTAGACGAGATGGGACTAGCCCACGAGGACTACTGGTGGTACCTTGACTTGCGGAAATACGGTGGGACAAAACATGCCGGGTTTGGTCTAGGATTTGAGCGGGCGATTATGTATCTAACGGGGATCACTAATATTAGGGATGTCATACCTTTCCCCAGAACGGTTAATTTCGCGGAGTTTTAAAGTTTATTGGTCGATATAAAATGAGCGCGAATGATTGCTTTTTTTGAGCAAACGAGAATATTTTATGTTACATTTGTAGAAACTATAAGGACTGACTTGAGAAGAAGGAGGGGCGCCGGTGAAAAACCAGGTTGAACTGGTGATTGATGCCAAATCCTCACTGGGTGGGAACCCCTATTGGGATGGAGAAACACAGACCTTCTGTTGGATCGACCTGATGGGAAGCAAAGTGTATACCCACTATCCCGAGACCGCGACTAACCATTGGCTGGAAGTTAACCAGTATGTGGGAGCCTTTATCCCTCGTCAAGCTGGTGGGGCGGTAATAGCTCTCCAAACGGGAGTTTACTTACTGCAACCACAAACCAATGAAGTTATTCCCGTGTTTTATCCAGAACCCCATCTCCCTGAGAACCGGTTTATTAGCGGGAAATGTGATATTGCAGGTCGCTTTTGGGCCGGGACTTCGGATCTTCAGAGTAAGAAACCATGGGGGACCCTTTATTGTATGCAACAAGATCATACAGTTCGACCAGTGTTAGTTAATGTTACGCTCCCCTGGGGGATGGGCTGGAGTCCGGATTATCGAGTTATGTATTTTGCAGATTCTCCCACCCGGGAGATTGTTGCTTTTGATTTTAGCCCTGAAACCGGCTCTTTAAATAACAAGCGAACTGTGGTCAAATTCCCAGAGGGAGTCGGTTTGCCGGCAGGAATGAGTGTCGATGAAGAAGGTAAACTATGGGTAGCCCATTGGGAGGGTTCCCGAGTAACCCGTTGGGACCCGACAACCGGTGCTCTCTTAGCGACGATTAATCTTCCCGTGACCCAGGTCTCCTCATGCTTGTTTGGCGGGGCGCAATTAGATGAGTTATATATAACAACTGGACGCTATCAACTGAGTGAGAAAGAACTTGCTCGGCAATCAAAGGCCGGAGGAGTCTTCAAAATTAAACTTGGAGTTAAGGGTTTACCCGCGCCTAAATTTGCCGGTTAACTTAATACTAATACTGTAAAGCTGATTTCGGAACAGAAGTATTAACCGCTAAGAGACGAGGGTGACGTGCTGCTTCGTATCCAGAACGCATATTCTCTCGAATCCCCAGCGGGCTAAAATCAAGCGCATCTCCAGCCAGGTTGTTTTTGGGAGCAATAATTCTAATCGGGATCGGGTGTTTATCAGGAAACTTCCACCAGGATTTATTGAGCGCCTGGGCTAATTGTAAGTCATTGACCGCGATCTCACTGACCAGAATCTCAATCGTCCGTAAAATTGCTTTCACGGCGCCGCCTGGTTTGACTGAAGGCATGATCGCTTGCAGGCCCGGGCTTAGAGGGAAGGTAGTAATGACCACGATTTCGTCAGGTTTCTCTTGAACAGCTGCCGCTAAGGGGGTTACATCTCTTAATCCGCCATCATACCAATGTTTCCCGGCGATTGGAACAGCTGGGAAGAATAAGGGCATACTAGCGCTGGCTAAAATATAACTTAGAAAATCTTCACGTAACTTCCGATTTCTACTATCTGCACAGAACAGATCACCAGACTCAAGGGCAACAGCGGTTACTTTAACTACTGTTGCCGGGTGGAAAAGACGTTCGAGATCGATCTTTATCTTGATTAAGTCACGAAGACCGGAGGGGTTATACAAAGAATCGCGGAATAAAAATCTTAATACTCTTCCTAAGAAACCCGACTCATAGATGGAATTATTACCTTTAAGTCCTAACCACAATGCCTTTAACTCCTGAGCTAGATCCACAAGCTCTTCACGGTTGCAAGCTTGACCAAGAAAAGCGGCATTTAAAGCTCCGACACTAGTGCCAATGAAAATTTGAAAATCTAACTTTTCCTCGATAAGCAGATACTCTAGCGCTCCCACCTCAAATGCTCCTTTGCTTCCCCCTCCAGATAGGACTAAAGCGCGTTTCATCCCCATACTAATCTCTCCCTGCTTAATGCTAAACCTCCTTATAATTGTATGAAAGCTAATCGGAAAGTGTTTATCATTAAACTTTCGACAGGGATTTAAGATAAAGATTACGCTCCTTAAAGACCAGTATTGAAGAAAGGGGCTGATCTCGACTAGATCGCCCCTTTTTCTTCTGTTAAGAATCTAAACTGCGCCATAAATAAATGGTAGTAGCTTCCCTTCTTTCTTAATAATTCTTGATGAGTACCCATCTCGATGATCCGACCGCGATCAATTACCATAATCCGATCCGCATTTACAATGGTGGATAGTCGGTGCGCTATTACGAAAGAGGTGCGGCCAGCGAGCAGTTTTTCTATCCCTTGCTGTAACAAGCGTTCGGTATGAGTATCAATCCCGGCGGTGGCTTCATCAAGGATAAGGATCCGGGGCTCGGCTAGTAAAGCGCGGGCAAAGGCGAGCTGTTGTCTCTGCCCAAAGGAGAGCCTGGAACCGCGTTCTTGGACTCTAGTTTCATAACCGTTTTCCAGTTTAGAAATGAAATCATGGGCATGAACCGCCTTAGCGGCCTCAATACACGCTTCATCACTGGCGTTTAACCGTCCATATCTGATATTATCAATGATGCTACCGGAAAAAAGAAAAGTATCTTGAAGTACAACCCCCATCTGACTGCGGAGACTTTCAAAGGTGACATCCCTCACATCATAACCATCGATTAGCACTTTTCCTGCTTGGGGCTGAAAGAAACGACTAATCAAGTTAATAATACTAGTTTTACCAGCCCCGGTTGGTCCGACCAAGGCGACTGTTTCACCAGCATTTACCGAAAAGCTTACATTTTCGAGGACGGTTTGACCAGCTACATAACCAAAGGTGACATTCTTAAATTCTACTTCGCCGCGGAGCACAGGCAGAGTTACTGCCCTCTCCGCTTCTTGGATTGTAGGCTTAATGTCCATTATTTCAAAGATCCGTTCGGCGCCTGACATATTAGCGACGAGAGTATTATAAAAACTACTAATATTCATTACCGGTCGCCAGAACATGGAGACATAACCAGAGAAAGCGACCAACAAACCGATGGTGACGGTTCCTGTATTTAGAAGATGGATTCCATACCAGAAAACTGCTATGGTTCCGATGCCCCAGGAGAGTTCGACTGAAGGCCAGAAGAGATCATTTAAACGAACGGCTCGAATAAAGGCATCAAGATTTTCTTGGAGTAATCCATGAAAGTCTCTTTTAGTATGTTCTTCAGCGGTAAAACTTTGTACCACTCTTATTCCAGAGAAATTCTCATGGGTAAAGGCATTAGTATTAGAAGTCTTTTTCCTAAAAATTTGCCAGCGCTGATGGGAGACAATTTCTACCGTGCCCATGAAGACCACTAACAAGGGGAGAGTGACAAAAGAAGCCAAAGCCAGACGATAATTCATCGACAGCATAATAATGATCACAGCGATAATGGTGGCCAGATCAGGAACTAGATTAGCAACGCTATTATTAAAAAGATTACTCAATGAGTTTACATCCCCGATTACCCGCGCTAAGATCTTACCAACCGGCCGGTGGTCAAAAAACGACAGAGGAAGCTTTTGGATGTGAGTATATAACTCTTGTCTAATGGTTAAATGGATTTTATTGGTCATTTCAGACATAATCTTAATCCGTTGTCTAGTACAGAACATGGAGACTATCTTGATTGCAATCATCACTAGCCCTAAAAGCATTAGTCCGGACACATTTTTAGCAATAATATATTTATCGATCGCTAGTTTTAAAAGATAAGGATTAAGAAGTTCTACCCCAGTAACGATTCCCATTAGGGAAATAGCTACTGCCGCCTGAAATTTATAGGGCTTAAGGTAAGAAAAGAGCCTCAAGATTAGATCGACTTTCACTGAATTGTTAATCATTTCATCTTCATCTATTTTATTGATGGGCAATGGCTTTCACCTCCAGGTCACTTATTCCTTGAAACTGGTCTCTATAGGTTGCATAGTATCTTTTTTCCATAGCTAAAAGCTGTTGATGCGTGCCTCTTTCCACGATTTTCCCATCTTCAATAATCAGAATCTCATCGGCGTTTTTAACAGCAGAGATGCGATGGGCAATAATAAATTTGGTGAGGCCTCCCTTGGTCTCCAGGGCTTTCTGGATCTGGTACTCAGTCTCCATGTCCAGATTAGAAGTGGCATCATCTAAAATCAGAATAGCTCCTTTTTTTACCAGGGCGCGAGCGATCGCCAGCCGCTGTTTTTGGCCTCCGGAGAGACCGATTCCCCGCTCACCGATGATGGTGGCTAATCCTTGTGGAAGTTCAGCAATGAACTGATCAAGGGCGGCTTTTTCTAATGCCGACTTTACCTGAGGGGTAGTTACTTCCTCCCACCCGAATTTAACATTCTCCTCAATAGTCGCCGAGAAAAGGAAGGTATCCTGCATTACGACGGAGACTTGACTACGAAGCAGCTTAAGTGGAAGCTGAGTGATGTTAACCCCATCAAGGAAGATAGAACCGGAACTACAATCATAATACCTGGCGATTAAATTCACTAATGAGCTCTTGCCAGCGCCGGTCATCCCCATGATCGCGATAGTGGCGCCTGGTTTCGCCTCCAGGTTAATATCCTCCAAAATTACCTTGCCATTATGGATGAACGAAACATTTTTAAAAACCAGATGGCCATTAAATTTCTGTGGGATGATCGGATTCTCCGGTTCTTTGATCGTTGGTTGTTCGGTAAAAAGCTTTTCAATTTTTCCGACGGAAGCTTTACATTCAGCCAGGTCATTAATGAGCCAGCCGCTCATCCGCATGGGCCAGATTAACATCCACAGATAGTTGCTAAAAGCCACTAGTGTTCCGATGGTGATCTCCTCGTTAATGACCAGTAATCCTCCGCCGACCGTAACAAGCACTACTGCCAGATTGGTTAGGAACTCAATACGGGGAAAATGTTTCCCCCAAATTAGGGCCCGTTTTACTTTATACTCATAATTTTCTTGGTTTTGCCGGAAAAACTTTTCGCATTCGTGTTGTTCGCGACCAAAAGCCTTAACCAGTCTTACCCCAGCGAGATTCTCCTGGGCAGTAGTGTTAATCTTTGCTCCTTGGTCACTAATGCGGTCGCAAACTTCAGCAATTTCTTTTTCTAAATGGACCGCAATCCAAGCAATGAGCGGCATAATGACTAGAGCGAGCAGTGATAGTTTCCAATTAAGCGAGAATAAGATAAGACTGGCAATTACAAAATAGACAAGATTTTCGATGGAAAGCATAATTACATAAGCCATTGCTCCCCAAATATTATCCACATCATCTTTCATTCGAGACATGAGTTCTCCTGTATTGGTCCGGTCAAAAAAGTCAAAGGAGAGCGATTGGAGATGAGCAAAAAGGTCTGCTCGTAAATGGGCGACGACTTTCTGCCCACCATAATCAAACAAATATTCTTTAGCATAACCGAGTACTGTCCGTCCCAGGGTAATACCGAACAAACTTAGTAGCACACTGGCGAGCAGGCTAGTCTTTCCTTTAATAATCACCTCGTCAATCACTATTTTCAACAGATGAGGATTAATCATATCTAAAGCGATCCCGATTAGCATGGCGAAAAGGGCAAAGATAAAATACCATTTTGACTGCTTAACATAAGAGAGTAAGCGTTTCACTTGTTCACATCCTATCTGCGCATTAAGATCAAAGTGTTCTTAATCTAAGGAATTGCATAATGGGGCTATTAGAGATTATTTAATAATGATTAGGGCATTTTCTAGTAGTCAAGAAAAAGAAAAGACCACGGAAAGTCCATGGCCTTTACTTAAGCAATATAAAAGCCGTGGAAAGATATCTCCACGGCTTGAAATTAGGCGTCAAAAAACATGAATTTTTCTCAGAGGTGGGGATATCGGTTTATTAATCAATATAACAAAAGATAATATGGACCCTTCCGAGCTTAAAGTGACTTTCATCTTCCCTACCTCCTTGTCACTTAAATTTAAACTGATGTTAAAATTATACAATCGGTTGTTACTACTGTCAAGAGGAATTTTTATATTATAATTCACTGTTATCGTTATTTCCCGGAAATTATTACCCCTGTTGAAGCGACCCACTGTTTTTAGCCACACCAGAAAAATCTCCATTTGGACTAGGATTTCCCCCCGAGAAGCGAGAAAGAAGAATACCTCTTTGCTTAATAAAAAGGTCTTAAGGACTCCTTGACTTGATTTTTTTCACCCAAGAACGAGTATAAGTTACGAATACGATTATAAAATAAACAGCACTTCTTTTACCAATATTTATGAAAAAATAAAAAGGATTTATAACAACGGCGAGTAATAAACCACTATATATTTTCTTCTTAAATCTGACGATAACATAAGAAAGTCTTTGTCTAGAAAGAAATGATGGGAGACACATAATGAGATACTTACCACTTGCAGAAATAAGAGAAGGGATGTTATTAGCCAGAAATATTTACGGTAATGATGGCCGTGTCTTGCTAGTTAAGGGCGCCAAACTTACCAAAACTTATCTTCAGAAATTAAAAGAGATGAATTATACTCATCTCTATGTCGGGGAAAAAGAGGAGGATCTTGAGTTTAAGGGGCCAATTAGCGATCAAACTTATAGTGAAGCTATCGCAGCAGTACGGGAAGTATTACTTCGGGCAGCTAAAGATCAAAACCTTGGTTTAAAGACAGTTTTAGATGTAGTAGATTTTATGGTTGATGAGGTTGTGGAAGAGGATGTTTTGTTTAATATCATTGATCTGAAGAACCATAATAACTATACTTATCTACATTCGGTAAATGTCAGTATTATCTCAACCATTATGGGTAAAGTTTTAGGTTTGAATAGAAATAAACTTAAAGAATTGGCGGCAGGAGCGCTTCTTCACGATATTGGTAAAGTATTTATTGAGAATACTATTCTGGAAAAAACAGAGGATCTTAGTTATCAGGAATATGAAAAGATGATGTTTCATTCAAAGTATGGTTTTGATCTGTTAAGAGAGATACCAGAATTGAGTCTACTCTCTGCTCACGTGGCCTATCAACATCATGAGCGAGAAGATGGCTCTGGTTATCCACGCGCTCTTAATGCAGATGAAATTCATCTTTATGCTAAAATTACGATGGTGGCAGATTCATATGATGCGATGACTTCAGGCAGAAGTTACAGAAGAGTGTTATGGAGTCATGAAGCGATTGAGGAGTTGATCAGCGATTCCCCAAAAAAATATGATCCCAAGGTAGTTACGGCTTTAACTCAATCAGTGGCTTTATACCCCGTTGGTAGTGTTGTTTTATTAAACAATCTTGAGGTGGCAATCGTCAACGATGTTTCAACGAAAAGGATCAGAATTCAATTGCTTACCGGAGAAAAAAAAGGGGAGATCATAGAGTTATTCGCTGATTCATTGATAAAAATCGAAAGAAGGTTATCATAAAGCCCAAAAAAGGGTAATGGGCTTTTATTTAATAATAAATCTGCTTGACAAGCCAATGGCAAATAATATAAAATTCAGGGGTAATACAGTTATGTTACTCTTAAGTAAAAAAGAGGCAATAATTATCGACAATTAAGAATAAACGAGTAGGAGGAAAGATTCTGGAAGAGATAATAAATTATTTGCAGAAAAACAGAATTAGCGACTGGAAGACAATCGTAAACTACTTAAAAGAAGAGGGACGAATTCGGCTTTTGGAAGCAGGGAAAGATATTCGCATCTATCAGTATATCTCCTTCTCTGGAGATAAAGTAAAGATCTGTTTATATCAGGATGGAACCCTCGATTATACTGAGGTTAGCAAATGATTAACAGCGTATGGTATGCTTTGAGGAAAACTGAATTAACATTCGGAGTGTCCACAAGCTAAACATTGAGCGCAACCTTCAAAAAAGGCAAAGGCATACATCCCACAAGCAGGGCAGAGATTAAAGAGGGGCCGAGGGCGATTTTCCGCTGAAGCTTCTGGCGCCAGTGGAAGAGAAGATTGTTCTTCCTCAAACAAGTGTAATTTTTCCTGAATAACAGTCTCTGGTGTTGCTGAACTTAGGAAGCCATTAAGAAATTGACCGATGGCGTCTGGGACAGAACGGACCCGATGGAGACCAAACCCTACAGAGCGACTGCCTCCGATCCCGATGAGTTGTTCAGCGACAGCCTTTGGATCAATACCGCAACGGAAAGCTAGCGAAATCAGACGGGCAATAGCTTCGGTGAAAGCCATAATATCCGTTCCTGCCTTGCCGATCTGAGCGAATAATTCAAAAGGTCGATTCTGATAATAATTTAAAGTGAGATAAAGATTCCCCTCAGGGGTTTTTTTGCTATCAGTTATTCCATTTAAACGAACCGGACGTTTAAGCGGATGGATCTTACCCCATTCCCCGATCCTTAGCGAAGAGAGACGCCGGTCCGTGGCGGAGGCTTTGTGATTGGCAGTTAACCCAGTCTGCATTGGCTGGTCCTTAATACTACCGTCCCGGTAAATTGTGACCCCTTTACACCCCAGTTGAAAAGCGAGCAGATAAGCTGAAGCGACCTCTGCCCTCCTTACATCCCGAGGAAAATTGATTGTTTTAGAGACGGCGTTATCAGTATATTTTTGAAAAGCAGCTTGCATTTTCAGATGCCACTCCGGGGAGATCTGATGAGCAGTTATAAAGATATTTTTTAGATTAGCGGGGAGTTCCGGTATGTTTTCCAAGTTACCTTGTTCAGCAATCGTGTTAATCAGCTGTTGGCGATAGAAACCTTTTTCTTGAGCATATTTCACAAATAAAGGATTAACCTCAATTAACCGCTCATTATCTAAGATTTGCCTAGTAAAGGCAATACTAAAGAGTGGCTCAATTCCGCCACTCGTTCCGGCGATGATGCTAATCGAACCGGTAGGAGCAATAGTGGTTGTGGTAGCATTTCTTAGGGCAGGAAGGCCAGGGCGGTCATGAATACTACCCTTAAAATTAGGAAAAGCGCCTCTTTCTTCTGCCAGAGCGGCAGAGGCGGTTTTGGATTCGCGGTCAATAAAACTCATTACTTCTTCCGCCAAAACAAGAGCCCGGTCAGAATTGTAGGGTATCCCCATTTTAATTAATAATTCAGCCCAGCCCATCACTCCTAACCCAATTTTTCGGTTGGCTTTAGAGATCGACTCAATTTTAGCATGAGGATAAACCGAAGCATCGATTACATTATCTAAAAAACGCACCCCAACATGGACTGTCTCTTTCAGGTCTTCCCAGTCCACCTCAGGAGTTTCTTCCCTTTCTTTACAGAACAAAGAGAGGTTAATGGAACCAAGGTTACAAGCTTCGTAGGGGAGAAGTGGTTGTTCCCCACAGGGATTAGTGCTTTCGATGGAACCCAGTTGCGGAGTAGGGTTAAACTCATTAATCCGATCAATAAAGATTACACCGGGTTCTCCTGAAGACCAAGCGGCGTTAATGATCGAATCAAAGAGCGTTTGCGGATCAACCTGGGCCACAGGCACCCCCGTTCTGGGGTTAATTAAAGGAAATTGTTCTTTTTCGGCCATTGCTTCCATAAAACGATCGGTAATAGCTACCGAGAGATTAAAATTAGTATATTCGCCGCTTCCCTGTTTCGCAGTGATAAAACTTTCAACATCCGGATGATCAATGCGCAGAATCCCCATATTCGCTCCTCTTCTAGTTCCCCCTTGTTTAACAGCTTCAGTACTGGCGTTATATACCTTTAGAAAAGAAAGGGGGCCGCTCGCCACCCCGCCGGTTGATCCTACCTGATCGTTTTTGGGGCGGAGACGGGAAAAGGAGAAGCCTGTACCGCCCCCGCTTTTATGGATTAAAGCAGCGATTTTTAGTGATTCAAAAATTGATTCCATGGAATCTTCAATCGGCAGTACAAAGCAGGCGGCTAATTGCTGAAGAGGATGTCCGGCATTCATTAAAGTCGGGGAATTAGGGAGGAATTTTCTTTGGTCCATAATCTCGAAGAAGGTTTCTTCCCATTTTTTGGCCTCCGCTTCGGATTGACCGCAGCTCCAGATCTCCACTTGGGCAATGTTCCTTGCGACGCGAGTTAACATCTCCTCGGGGGTTTCCAGTGTATCATTGCTTTTTCGTTTCAAATAGCGCCGTTCTAAAATGGTACGGGCATTTTCAGAGAGTTTCATTGAAAAGAACCTCCTTTTAGCTTGCATGAATCTCATTCAACATGGGCGACCAGCAACCAGCAAGAGTATCAACCGGATCTTCGCTTCTCTAGAAAGCGTAAGACTATGCTAGCGGATGGTTGTTGGAGCAGTAAAGCAATGATGCAAGGAAGGGCAGCAGCGGGTGGGAAATAATTTAGGGCGATTACTACCCCAGCGCTAATATTTCTTAGCCCCGTCAGAAAAAGCATGGCTTAGGAAACATTATGAGGAAAGTTAGCAAGTTTGGAGGCAAAATAACCCAGAGCGAAATCAAAGGAGATCATAGTTAATAAAACGAAGAATAATAGTATAACCTGAAAGCCAGCCGTCTATATATTGTGGTTAAATACCAGCTAAGGTAATTATGCAATTCCCTCAAAAGAAAAAATAGAGAAAAAATAGTTACAAAGGGGAATTTCAATGGCGCTTAAAGAAGAACTGCGTATGCTTCCCACTAGTCCAGGAGTTTATCTCATGAAAAACAAGGAAGAGAAAGTAATCTATGTTGGCAAGGCGATTTCCCTGAGACAGAGAGTACGATCGTATTTTCAGTCCTCTGCTAACCATTCCCCACGGATTGCCAGGATGGTAGAGCAGGTAGCGCGGGTAGATTTTATTACCACCACTTCTGAGGTAGAAGCTTTGGCTTTAGAATGTAACCTGATTAAAGAACATCGACCTAAATATAATGTCCGCCTAAGGGATGATAAACAATACCCATGGGTAAAGGTTACTTGGCAGGAGACTTATCCCCGCATCTTCATTATTCGCCGCCCACAAAAAGATGGCGCTCGCTACTATGGCCCCTTTACCGATGCGGGGGCCCTACGGGAAATTTTGCGGTTACTACGGAAAATATTTCCGATTAGAACTTGTAAAAAAGCACTAACAGCAGGAGAGCGCCGGCGGCCTTGTCTCAATTTTCATATCGGAAAGTGTTTAGGCCCCTGCTCCGGTGAAGTTAATCCAGAAGAATATCGTCAACTGATTCAAGAATTCTGCCGTTTAATGGAGGGGCACACTGAACAGCTAGAAGCAGAATTGAGCGCTGAAATGGCCGTAGCGGCTCAGCAGCAAGAGTATGAGAAAGCGGCTTTAATCCGGGATAAATTACGAGCCTTGCAAAAAATAGTAGAACGCCAGATTGTCGTCTCTTCGGTTCCTAAAGACCGAGATGTTTTTGGTTTAGCCTGGGGGGAAGAAGGGGGGCTGATCCAACTTCTTCAGATTCGCCGAGGAAAATTGATTGGGAAAGAAAATTTCTTTTTTGTCGATGTCCTGGGTGAACAGGAAGATTTTCTCCGTAGTTTTCTTTTACAATATTATGATCAGCAGGATTATATCCCCAAAGAAATTTTGCTTCCCTTTGTCTTGCCTGATAAAGAAGCGGTTGAAGAGTGGTTGAAAGAAAGGAGTGGACAGAGAGTCCACTTATTTTACCCACAAAGAGGTGAAAAGTTTCGACTGCTGCAGTTAGCAAAAGAGAATGCCGAAATTCAACTTAAACAGGAAATTGGCCAACGAAAATTAGCGGAGGAGCAGGCTAACGAAATTTCGGAGAGATTAAGGGAGCTCTTGTCGCTTTCTGCAGCTCCTCACCGCATAGAGGCTTTTGATATCTCTCATTTACAAGGGGAAGAACCTGTGGCTTCGATGGTTGTTTTTATTCAAGGACAACCTTCTCCCGAGGCTTACCGTCGGTTTAAGATCCACGGTGTAACTGGGATTGATGATTATGCTTCTTTACAAGAAGCGGTTAAGCGCCGATTTTTACGCGGGCGGAAAGAGCAGGAAGAAAACGTCCCGCATCCTAGTTTTCTACCTTTTCCGGATCTGTTAGTGATTGATGGAGGGAAAGGTCAATTAAAGGCAGTTACTGAGGTTTTAGCAGAACTGGGGTTTAAGGAACAGCCAGTGCTTAGCTTAGCTGAAAAGGAGGAGGAGATCTTTCTTCCTGGGAGAGGAGAACCCCTTCACTGGAGAAAAGAGGAGCAAGCTCTTCATCTACTCCAACGGCTTAGAGATGAGGCGCACCGTTTTGCCTTAACCTACCATCGTTCCCTGCGTGAAAAAAAGACAACTTTTTCACGATTGGATCAGATTAAAGGAATTGGTCCCAAACGAAAAAAAGCTTTACTCCATAAATTTGGTTCTCTACAAAGGATTAGAGAAGCAACTTATCAAGAACTACTTGCCGTAGAAGGCATGACGGACAAAGCTGCTCGCGCTGTCCTTGAGGGATTAGAAGAAACGAAGTAAAAAGAAAACTGGAGAGTTCGACTATTTTTAAGTATTCCTGCCAAGTGTGGTAAGATATACATTATGGGGTTTAGCAGGAGTTATGTTGAAAAAAGAGAATTAGTAGGCAACAAGGGCACACTGAAAATTTACTCAAGCATCAAGCCAAAACAGATTCGAGTCGCATTCAAAGCACTAGACCAATACTTTTTGCCACAATAGTTTAAAGTTTACTACACCTGAGGAAATTACCTAATCACCTTAGAGAACCACTCTCATTTAGGGAATTTCTTAACCAAACACAGCCGCTCGGTGAGAAGGAGGTGAAAACGACTTAGGCATTGAACGGCGGACAGGCGTAGTAATTAATCACACTACTATACGCAGCCGGAAAAGAGAGGAATTGAGGAAACATGAAGAGCTCAATTAGACTCTTTTCTAATCGTAGCAATCGTCTTGATAAATTTCCTAATAACAATTCAAACAAAAATCGTACAACCTAAGGAGGAACGAATTGATGAAACGCATCATCGCATCTTTAATAGCAGTTTTAATGCTTGCCTTTGTTACACCAGTTGTTTTTGCCGCTAACATGGATTTTACCGGGGAAATTTCCAGTGAAGTTAAGTACAGCAAGGAATTTTCCGGCGTATCCGAGCTTGAACTCTCCGCCAACCTTGGTAATAACTTAAAGGCGGGGCTTAACTTTGGTAAAGAAAAACAATCATTTCCTTGGAACCCAGCTAATATGAGTATTAAAAACTTATGGCTGGAGACCAAAGGAGCGTTAGTACCAGGAACCCCAGAGTTTGTTACCAGAATCGGAGGCATGGATGTAGAGTACTCTGATTATATTGCTTCCGAGGTTAACACCACAGGGATCAGCATTGATCAATTATCTATGGGTCCTGTTACTCTTGGCGGTTACTATTCTCTGGATAGCGCTAGTAACCTCGATCGAGGCGCTTACCTGAAAGCGAAACTAGTGGAAGGAATAGAAGCTCAGGGAACCATCGTTAAAGCTAATGATGAGCTTTCTTATGCGGTTGAGACTTCAGTTAAACCTGTAGAGCGGGCAGAAGTATCTGGAACCTTTGCTGCTGTTGACCAGGGCGAGCAGGCCTATAGAGTTGATGGAAACTATCAACTCTTAGAAGGACTCGAAGTGCGAGCCGGTTATCAGGATATTCCAGCAGAATTTGCTCCAGCTCATATGACTACTGATACCGATGTTCTAGAAAATGGCACAGGTTTCACAGTTGGCGCTACTGCTAATCAGTATGGATTCGAAGTTATTGGCGATTATGCTGATTATAACAAAACCATCGATTACTCAGTGGCGCGTACTCTGACTTTAGCGGGAATGGACTTTGACACTAAGCTGGAAGGGGACTTCAACGTAGAAACAACTACTGTGAATGAACTGGAAGCCAGTGTGGGTTACAATGCTCCTAATGGACTGGGTCTGGCTGTTGCCTATGATTTGATTAATAACCAACCGAAGGCCTCAGCCGAACTGAATTTACAATTCTGAGGGAAAAAGAATAATCTTGAACAAAACCCGGGATATCCCGGGTTTTGTTCTGATCTACCTATCTTATACATATCTTTTGATCGCGAACATAAGATTTATTGATTTGGTTGAAACAGGAAACGGAAATTTTGCTGCAGGAAAATTCGACTTTATGTCGAATATAGATAATTATAAAGCAAGAGGATCCAGTTGCGAAAGATCTTGAATTGACCAGTATTAACTCTGATTTTAATAATACTTTATCTTCTATAAAAACATGCCTCTGGTCACCAAAGCGAGGTGAGGACTTACTCGATTTTACGTCCATCAATTGGATATATTTGTCATAATTGTTAATTGGTACTATTTATAAATATATTTTTTAGGAGGTAACAACAGTGGCTAAGGTAGTATTTGAACATGTCTATAAGAAATTCCCTAATGGGGTTATAGCCGTTAATGATTTCAACCTTGAGATTAAGGATAAGGAATTTGTTGTTTTGGTCGGACCTTCTGGATGTGGAAAAACCACTTCTCTACGGTGCGTGGCGGGTTTAGAGGAAGCTAGTTCCGGAAATATTTATATCGGAGATAATATTGTCAACGATGTTGCTCCCAAAGACAGGGATATCGCTATGGTCTTCCAGAATTATGCTCTTTATCCTCACATGGATGTTTATAATAATATGGCTTTCGGTTTGAAACTAAGAAAATTCCCTAAAGTAGAGATTGAACGGAGAGTTAAAGAAGCTGCTAAAATTCTCGGGATCGAGAACCTTCTTGACCGGAGACCAAAGGCGCTCTCTGGTGGTCAACGCCAACGAGTAGCTTTAGGGCGCGCTATTGTTCGTGAACCCAAAGTCTTTCTGATGGATGAGCCGCTTTCCAACCTTGACGCTAAACTTCGAGTGCAGATGAGAGCCGAATTGCAGAAACTTCATAATCGCTTAAAGACTACGATTATCTATGTTACCCACGATCAGATTGAGGCGATGACCATGGGTGACCGGATTGTGGTTATGAAAGATGGTGTTGTTCAACAGGTCGGTAGACCGCTAGATATTTATGATAACCCCAATAACGTTTTTGTTGCTGGCTTTATCGGCACACCGCCGATGAACTTTATGGAAGGTGTCTTAAAACAGGAAAACAACAGACTCTATGTGGATTTAGAAACCATTAAGATTTATGTGCCAGCGGGTAAGTTTAAGACTGCCAATATGTATGTGGACAAGGAAGTTATCTTTGGTATTCGTCCTGAAAACATCAGCGAACTCGAAGATACTCCTGATGCTAAGCAAGAAGATATTGTCCTTGCCAACGTGGATGTGAGCGAGCTGATTGGTTCTGAGACTTATCTTTGGGTGTCAAACGGCCCTCATAGTTTCACAGCCCGTGTTGATGCTCATACTAAAGCAGAAGACGGTTCTGAACACCAACTGGTCTTTAACCCAGAAAAAATCCATCTCTTTGATAAAGAAACAGAGAAGGCTATTCCCTAATAGCAACAAGTCAAAGAGATTAAAATCCCCCATCGTTTGGTGGGGGATTCTTTTCGTTTTAATTGTTCTTTAGCTTAAGGAATATAGGTTTTAATGCACAGCGCATTTAGTAAAAAGATATATTTAATCTGAAAGGAGGAAGATGCCATGTATTATCTAGGTATTGATTTAGGAGGAACCAACATTGCCGCGGGGCTTGTTGATATCAATGGAAAGATTATTCATAAAGGTAGTATTCCGACGGAAAAGGACCGGAAGCACCAGGAAATTTTAAGGGACATGGCCATGCTGGCCCGAAGAATAACTGAGGACGCCGGGGTTAGCCTGAAAACTATTGAGTGTATAGGTGTCGGGTCGCCTGGAACTCCTGATCTGGAAAACGGAATTTTAATCTATAATAATAATCTTGGTTTTAGAAACGTACCGATCAGAGCAGAACTCCAAAAATATCTCCCCCTGCCGGTATATTTGGATAATGATGCCAACTGCGCAGCTCTAGCCGAAGGATTAATAGGAGCGGCCGAAGGAGTTGAGCACTCTGTTACTATCACCTTGGGTACTGGTATCGGGAGCGGGGTGATTATTAATCACAAAATTTATAGCGGGTTTAATAATGCCGGAGTTGAATTAGGGCATATGGTGACTGTAGCCGGTGGGAATTTATGCACCTGTGGCCGAAAGGGTTGTTGGGAAGCCTATGCCTCGGCTACGGCTTTAATCAAACAGGCGCAAGCGGCTGCGTTAGAAAACCAAGATTCCTTGCTGCTCCAACTAGTAAATGGCGACATCAAAAAGATAACGGCAAAAACTTCTTTTGATGCTGCCAAACAAGGAGACCAAGTGGCTAAGGGAGTTGTTCAACAATACCTTAGATACTTAGCTGATGGGTTCTGCAATATTATCAATATCTTTCAACCCGAAGTTTTAGTGATTGGGGGAGGAATATCAAAGCAAGGCGACTACCTGATAACTTCCTTGCAAAAGATTATTGAGCAAGAGATCTACAGTCGAGAAGAGATCCCAGCGACTAAGTTAAGATTAGCTTCCCTAGATAATGATGCGGGTATTGTTGGCGCGGCTCTTCTGGGATTCACTTCTGAACAGCGCAGCGCTCTAACAATCAAAAAAATTCCTCGTAACTCGTAATTTAAGGGGTTTACCTAATTAGCTGCGGGCTCTAGTTTATCGGAGTCAGATCAAGCTTGTAGTTTCTTCCTCCAGCAATCTCGACGATCGGAAGAACTCTTGACAACTATGGATCAGACCATCACTGATCACCTTCGCCATTTGCATAACCAGACTGAGGCGGGTATTTTGTAAGACCAGATACTCCATGAAGCCACCGACGTTAACAACGCCTATAATATGCATACTACCGACTTCTGGAAGGTCCTTATTGACACCTGTTCCCGGCCGCAAAGCGCCTGGCTTGATACTAATAAACCCAATATTCTCGCTCCGGCCTAAGCAGGCATCGATCGCGATGATTAAAGGGTTTTTAAACCTGCGATTAATTTCGCTAATGGTTTCTCCCAGGTTGACAGCATGAATAGGCTGTTCAAGAGTGCCATAGACCGCGACTTGGGAGGGAAGATGGCCTTTGAGTTTACTCCCGACGAGCGGACCGAGACTATCGCCAGTGGAACGATCGGTCCCGATACAAAGGATAACAAGGGAAGAATCTTCTTGATCTAAACTCAATAAGTATTCCTGGAGGTGTTGACTGAACAGCTTGGTAGCATCGGCACTATTACTATCAATACGGTAAGGTATTAAAGGTTGAAGTTCAGAGGATTTTCGGGAAAAAGCAAACCACAAATTACCCTCCACCTTTCCTTCAAGATTAACACAATGTATTTTATGTAGTTTAGTTAGAGGGTATACATAGAACCTTGCTTCTTTTTTCAATTGAAGGAATTGCATTACCTTAGGCATCCATTTAACCACTCTGGGAAATGCCTCCTTTGTTGATTTACCCGCCTTTGATTGACATTACTTTATAATACTTACTGTCGGTAGGCGGCATGAACAACTTGCTTGTCGAGGCGCTCTGATTTTCATTACTTTGTGTTATAATAAACAAAGCTAATTGCGTTTTTATAACGCAATTAGCCAATCGAGGGAATTACCTATCAAGTTTTTGCGTTGTATCCTTTTAAAAAGGTCCCAATACAATATATAGTGTTTGACTGGTATTAGGCTTTCAATATATTGTATCGGGATAATTAAATCAAAGGACAACGCAAAAAGCCC
>DHOO01000013.1:9667-21070 GCA_002409975.1 Firmicutes bacterium UBA5388 | reverse complement strand
GGGCTTTTTGCGTTGTCCTTTGATTTAATTATCCCGATACAATATATTGAAAGCCTAATACCAGTCAAACACTATATATTGTATTGGGACCTTAAAAAAAGGATACAACGCAAAAAACTTAGTATTAACATCCTTTTAGGGTTAACAATTCGGCAAAGATATAAATGGTAGATCGTCCCCCCAATATTTAGCTTTTTCGTTCGTTAAAAAGAACATAATTTCCTGGAGGATCTTCTCAGTAGCATCCGGTTTCGCCAGATGTCTTGCATTTTCTCGCATCGCCAGGAGTCGAGCTGGATTATCTAAAAGTTCTTCGATAATCAGACTGATCTCTTCCACCTTCTCGATATAAATCCCTGCGCCAGAGTTAACCAAAAACTCTGTATTTCCATCCTCCTGCCCCGGAGTAGGACGGATAATTAGCATAGGAAGTTCGCTAATCAATGTTTCTGTAACAGTTAATCCTCCTGGTTTAGAGATTAAAAGATCAGCGGCAGCCATCCAGTCATGCATGTTGTCGACAAAACCTAGGACTCGCCAAGTTGGCTGTAGTTTCTTTATCATCAGCTGTAATTCCTCATATGCTTGACGGTTTTTTCCAGTAATCGTCACCACTTGTAGTCGATCCCGTAGTGGTTTTAAGGACTCCAAAACCTGGGTCAACGGACCAATAGCATTCCCTCCGCTCATCAGTAAAACCAAGGGACGATCTGCATACACCTGTAGTTTTTCTTTAATTTCCGTCCTATTTACATCCTTTTTAAAAGAAGGACGGGCAGGGATACCAGTAACTTTTATCCGCGAAGCATCTACACCCAGTTCTTTCAATGCTTCTTTCATCTGGGCATGAGCTACAAACAACAACTGGTTATGCGGATAAACCCATATTTGGTGAGAAATATAGTCCGTCAATACTACCCCGTTGGGAATGGGATAGCGATTATACATATAAGAAACTACCGCCGCCGGAAGAAAATGGGTTGAAATAATAAAATCCGGTTGAAACTTTTTGATTAATTCAACATACTTATTAATCCCTATATAAACCTCTAGTTTTTTCGAGAGTGAACGCGGGCGGTCCTCCATTTCATAAATAAACCGATATAAAGAAGGGACCCGTTTAGTCATCAGGTAATAAGTCTGCTCCACAACTTTACTTAACTTCGGACTAGCATAACGCAGAAAATCAACATGACAAACCTCACCGCCAAACTGTTCCTGGTAAGCCTGGCAAAGCGCTTCTGCCGCACTGACATGACCAGCGCCGATGGAAGCGGAAAAGGTCAAAATCTTCTTCATATAAAACTCCTCCACCGTAGACACTAATTTGATATTACTATTATATCATAGACTCTCTTTAAAATTTAAATAATCAATCTCACTTTTCGCGCCTCTCTAATTTAGCTGGGCTTTAATTTCGCATCAACACATTTCGCGCGGCCTTGTATAAAGGCGCGAAGTACTGCAGAACCCTCTTTTTTTAAATTTAGACTAATTTATTATCTCCTTATAGACCTCGCGGAGAACCACTGTTACAAAAATGTTAACTATTATAAAGGTGTTAATTTCCACTATTTATTGTTATAATCTATTTAACTGTTTATAATTTTCAAGAGGAGGTGCTAACATGATTTCGATAGGAATCGTTCGAAAAGTTGATGAACTTGGACGAATTGTTATACCCAAAGAGACTAGAGAGCAATTAAATATCGCGATTAAAGATCCTTTAGAAATCTTTACGGATGATGAGACCATCGTTTTAAAGAAATACCAGCCAGGATGTATGTTTTGTGGGAAAATCGATGATCTACACGAGATTAAAGACCGAATGATTTGTAGTTCTTGTATTCAAAAGATTCTAGCTGAAGTAGAAAAAGAAAAAGACTAACTCATCCACAAAGTCTAAAACAAAAGACCGGGTTTTCATGTTTCCCCGGTCTTTTTTGTATACGCTCTGCTTTACATTTAGATATTAGTACATTCATTGCGGCATTGTTTATTGCGAAGTCTGGTTAATTATTAAGTCGACAAATACTGCGTTTCTAGTTCAAAAAATAATGGGTTGTTAGTGAAAAAATGATGATGAATATTACTTAATTTATTATTACAATTTATAGAGAAGATCAGAGCTGTATTACATCAACTATTCTACCAGCCACTTCGTCTCTTGTAAACAAAAAGATTATCCCTTAAATAATGTTTATTTCCGTTTTGAAACATAATTATTTGGGTAATAATTATTGTAAAGAGAAAACAGCCTGCACGGTTACTGTTATATCTTTTTCTCTGGTAGACGTATTATATATTCCATAATCAGAAACCTCGGTAGAATAAGGCTCGGTAATTTGAAATACTCCAGAGCGAGCAGAGACAATATTCTTAATAACATCGCCAGTACTTTTTACAATCTCTTCTGCTCTCCTTTTAGCATCTTTCGTAGCATCGGCCAACAATTCTCTTTTAACTTGATCAATATTAGAAATATAATACTCCAAATTAGATGATTGCACGAAAATTCCTTGATCCGCTAAATCCCAAGGATTTAAAGCTACCTTCTCGATCTTTCCTATTTCTTTGGAGATAATAAAGACGCCTTGTACTAAATTGTAACCACTAACTTGTCCAAATTGATTATAGTTCTGGTTAGTATATATCGGTTGGATTGTTATTTCCTGCTGATCAAGGCCATTATCCCGTAGAAAAGCAGAAAAGGTATCTAAATCTTTCTTAATGAGCTGGTATCCTTCTTTCAACCCATTAAGGTCAACCGTTCTTGAAATAGACACCCTCCATTTGACAACATCCGAATTTAGCCTTTGGGTAGCTGCCCCTGTAGCCCTAACTGTCTTAGTTTCTTGCCTGCTATAATAAAAAAACAAACCGCCAATTATTGAACTGAACACTAAACTAATTCCGATAATGATGGCGAAAATCTTATCTTTCACCTTTGTTCACTCCTTTTAATCTTTTTCTTTTAATCTGAGGAAATTCCATAATTACCTTAAGGCTTTACCCAAGCACAATAAAGCGCTTGACATTAATTAGGTAGTCGCTCACGCTAGCTACCGCCCGTATACATGAAATAATGAAAATCAGAGTCAGGTAAAGCGACAAGCATAAAGGATTTTTCTAATTTTAAATCAATCAATTAGGCAATTCCTTAAATCACAGCATAACACTATTTGATAAACAAATAAACAGGTATTTCAACCCACACCCTACGTAAGAGACCTTCTTATTCTGATCTTCTGACGCATTTTCAACCTGTTAAGAGCTAAATTCCTGATTTGCGGCAAACTGCTACCAGCTTACATTTAGTCCTCCGGCCCTTCCGATAACCAACGTAGCTGGCTAGCTAGGAACTTTCTGTTATCTTCATCCAGATCGATTCTACCCTTCACTAATGCCACTCGATCATTACCCGCCTCTAAATAGATTTTCTCATATAAACGGGGGAAGACCAAAACCTCGATCGTCTCCGATAAGTCTTCTAAAGTAAAAGTAGCCATTGTTTTTCCAGCTTTAGTAGTTAAGCGGCGCCAACCGCTAACCACCCCGCCAACTACCACTTCTTCATTCTTAGGTTCCTCTAGAACCTCTGCAAGAGAAGGGATCCGATTGCTGGCAAACTTCTTCCTCCACGGATCTAAAGGATGACCAGTCAGGTAAACACCCAAGTATTCTTTTTCCATATTAATGAGTGTTAACTGGGGAAACTCTTCTGCTCCGCTCCATTTTTCCACCATAGCAGGCGCAAAGTCCTCTTCTAAGTCAAAAAATGATAGCTGACCATTATGTCGTGAAGCAGACAAGTGGTGCGATTGCTCGAAGGCATCATCTAAAATTTCCAGCATTTCCCGGCGGGTTCGACCGGTAGAAACAAAAGCGCCAACTCTAATCAGACTCTCCACAGCTCTTTTGTTTAATAGTCCCAAATCTACCCGGCGGCAAAAATCATAGATCGATTTAAACTTCTCTTTCGCCTGTTCATAAAGGATAGCCTGGATCGCCCCTGCTCCTAAATTTTTGACCGCAAGTAAACCGATCCGAATCCCCTGACCTTCAACGGTAAACCGGACTTGACTATAGTTCACATCCGGAGGATAAATCGGAATCCCTATTCTCCGACACTCTTCGATATACACTCTCACTTTATCACTATTCCCCACGACACTAGTTAATAAGGCCGCCATAAATGCTTGAGGGTAGTTAGCCTTAAAATAGGCGGTCCAGTATGCAATTAAGGCGTAAGCTGCAGAATGAGACTTATTAAACCCATAGCCACCAAAATACTCCATCAGATTAAAGATTTCCTCTGCGGTCTTCCGGAAAATTCCTCGTTCGCCAGCGCCATTAACAAACTTCTCTCTCATGGCGTTTAAAACCTCAGGCTGCTTCTTACCCATTGCCCGCCTAATTAAATCCGATTCACCTAATGTGAAACCTCCCAGACGATTGCAGATCTGCATCACCTGTTCCTGATAGAGAATTATTCCATAGGTTGGTTTTAAAATCTCTTTCAATAAGGGGTGAGGATAGGTAATTTCTTTTTCCCCATGACGCGCTTTAATAAAATCATCCACCATCCCACTTCCCAAAGGCCCAGGTCGGTAAAGAGCCACCAAAGAGATGAGATCCTCAAACGCCTCAGGAGCAAGCTGTACTAACAACCGTCGCATCCCACCGCTCTCTAGTTGAAAAAGGCCGAGCGTTTGGCCTGAACAAAGCAGTTGATAAGCTGCTGCGTCTCTCTGGGGAAGAGTGGAAAGGGAAAATTCCTTCCCCGTTGTTTCCCTAACCAACTCCAGCGTATCACTAAGCACTGTTAAAGTGCGCAAGCCGAGAAAATCCATTTTCAACAGTCCAAGTGTTTCTAAATCCTCCATCGTAAATTGAGTTGTCGCATCTCCTTCACTAGCCCGGGCTAAAGGAAGATAATCGGTCAAAGGTTTTGGCGTGATCACTACTCCAGCAGCATGAGTTGAAGCATGCCGGGGAAAACCCTCTACGGCCTTAGCAATATCAATCAACCTCCTAATCCGGTCATCCTCATGGATTAAAGCTGACAATTCTGGAGAGTTCTTCACAGCCTCCTCTAAAGTTATCCCCATTTCAGAGGGAATTAGTTTAGCAATCTTATCGACTTCACCATAGGGTAAACCCAGCACTCTTCCCACATCACGGATCGCGCCCCGGGCGGCCATTGTGCCAAAGGTAATAATTTGGGCGACATGATCGCGACCGTATTTTTCTTTAACATAATCAATGACTTCTCCTCGCCGTTCAAAGCAGAAATCAATGTCAAAATCAGGCATCGATACACGTTCCGGATTTAAAAAACGCTCAAAAAGGAGTTGATGCTTTAACGGATCTAGTTCTGTAATTTCCAGCAAATAGCCAACTAAACTACCTGCTCCTGAACCTCGGCCTGGACCCACAGGGATCCCTCGATCTTTAGCATAACGAACAAAATCCCAGACAATTAAAAAGTATCCGGCAAACCCGGTTTTTTTGATTACCGACAGCTCATACAAAAGTCGCTCTTCGATCTCAGTAGTAACTTCTTGATAACGGCGAGAGAGGTTTTGCCGACAAAGATACTCGAGATACGAATTTTTATCAAACTGAGTCGGCACTTCGTAATCAGGTAATTGATAGGCCCCTTGCTCCAAACTAAAATTACAACGTTCCGCAATCGCCACCGTATTCTTTAACGCTTCCGGAATTTCCCGGAAAGCTCTCTCCATCTCATCGCCAGTTTTAAAATAAAACTCATCCGTGGGAAACTTAAGCCGATTTGGATCACTTACCGTTTTCCCGGTCTGAATACAAAGTAGTACATCATGAACCATCGCGTCTTCTCTTCTTATATAATGAAGATCATTAGTCGCGACCACGCCGAGATTAAGAGCACGCGCCATCGACACTAGTTCCTGATTAACTTGCCTTTGCCCGTCAAGACCTTGACTTTGAAGTTCAAGAAAAAAATGCTGCGCTCCAAAAACCTCTCGATACCACTCCGCAGTTTTTTTAGCAGTTTCATAGTCTCCAGCTAACAAAGAAGAAGGTATTTCTCCGCTAAAACACGCCGACATGGCGATTAAGCCTTGCGAATACCGGGCTAAAATCTCCCGATCAACGCGGGGCCGGTAGTAAAACCCCTCGAGATGGCTGAGTGAAACTAATTTGGTCAGATTTCTATAACCGATTTCATCCTCTGCTAGTAAAACCAAATGATAGGGATCATCATCGATTTTAGCCTCCCGATCCTGCCTACCCCTTCTCGCAACATATACTTCGCACCCAATAATCGGTTTAACCCCTGCCTTCTTTGCGGCTTGGCAAAATTTAAAGGCCCCATACATTACCCCGTGATCGGTAACAGCTACTGCCCGTTGACCGGTAGTTACGGCTTCCTGAACCAAGCGTTCAAGCGAGGCCGCTCCATCTAAAAGCGAATATTGAGAATGAACATGTAAATGCACAAAATCGGTCATCACTAATGCCTCCAGCACATAGATACTGATTATAATTATAACATATTCAGTAAAAATTTTTTGAAAAGATATAGTTCGCGTCGTTAGTAATCTGTTATTTCAATCACAGCCCACGCAAATAATCCAACAATTAGATCCTGACGGGCCTTATTGACAAACTGGGACATCAATGCCTATAATAAGTTAGATATGTTTAAATTAACGTAAGGAGTAAGAGGATTCATAAATCCATAAAATATTATGTAGGCCTAATATCCCAACATATTGAGTATAACTTTTATTTTGGTTATCGTTTACACTGACCATGGTTTAGAACGTAAAGGATGCAAATCATAGCCAGATGTATCGGTAAGCCTTGAATGTTTTTTATATGGCTAAATCTTTACTAAATAGATTTGGTAATACTTAAGTAAAGCAATGAACAGGACTAGTATGTTTCCTTTTAAGGCACAGAGAGCCGGTGCTTGGTGTAAACCGGTCCGGCGGAAAGCAAAATGGACCTGTGAGCCTGGAACTGAGATAGAAAATACTCGTCTACGTCAACCTCCTCTTGACCCAAGCAAAAAAATATAAAAAAATATAAGTTGCTGGGTATATAAAAGATTTTCGTCTATCTCCTAACTAACATTAGGCAAACTTTCATACGAGGGTGACAAGCAACGAGCCACAAGAGTATTTTCTTAGTAAGTTCCGGCGGATTCCACCGTTATTTGGAAGACGGCTTTGAAGCTTTCTAGCCGACATAAGCGGACCTTAGGGTCAACTTGGGTGGCGCCGCGATTAACCTCTTCCCAACAAAGGGATTGAGGTTTTTATAATGGAGTAAATTTCCAATTTTTTATTAGAATCAGATTTTCTTTGCAAGATTAAGGGAGAAATACGGCCTTAATGTATAGAAGTATAAAGCCAATCACATGTTAGGATGACATCACAAATAAAGGAGTGTTCATTAATGAAAAAAAGAGTTTTTTCAGGAGTTCAACCCAGTGGATCTTTGACCATTGGTAATTATTTAGGGGCAATTCGCAACTTTGCCCACCTTCAACACGAAGCCGATTGCTTTTTTTGTGTAGTGGACCTACACTCACTAACCGTCCCTCAAGATCCTGTTCTATTAAGAGAAAATATCAAAAACACTGCTCGCCTATTTGTGGCTGCCGGTATCGATCCCCAAGTCTCAACTGTCTTCGTACAATCCCAGGTCTCAGCCCATGCCGAACTTAGTTGGTTACTAGAATGCCAGACCTATATCGGTGAGTTGAGAAGAATGACCCAGTTTAAAGATAAATCGCAAAAACAAGAGATTGTTTCCAGTGGTCTTCTAACTTACCCTGTTCTGATGGCGGCTGATATCTTACTCTATAATACCGATCTGGTGCCGGTCGGAGAGGACCAAAAACAACACCTGGAGATAACCAGAGATCTAGCGATCAGAATAAACAATCGTTTCCAAGAAGAAGTTTTTAAAGTACCGGAACCTTATATTCCTCCCCGTAGTAGTGGCGGTCGGATTATGAGTCTTACCGATCCTGAAGAGAAAATGTCTAAATCCGCTTCCAATCCCAAAAGTTTTATTGCTTTATTAGATCCTCCTGAAGTAATAAAAAAGAAGATCATGTCAGCAGTAACTGATTCTGACTCTGTAATCCGTTATGATGAAGAGAATAAACCCGCTGTCTCCAACCTAATGGTTATCTATTCCCTTTGTTCGGGTGAGAGCATCGAAGAGATTACACAAAACTACGCTAGTTACGGCTATGGAAAGTTTAAAAAAGATCTAGCAGAACTAGTCGTAGAAACACTCCGCCCAATTCAAAATAAAGTCAACGAACTATCCGCTCCAGGAGCAATCGAAAGTATTCTGATGGCCGGCGCCGCTAAAGCCCAAGAAGCGGCTCAACCTAAACTCCGTCTCTTCCAGAATAAATTAGGTCTGTTCGCAATTCAGAGCTAAAACAATTTTTATCTTCGCTTGTAGCGCCAAGCCAAATTAATTCTTCCTTAGCTCATCAAAGATTTGAGAGTTACTGGCTAGAAAATGCCTTTGGGGCTTGTTTAATCTCTATACCTTATACTAAATCACAATATATTCTGATTGAAAGGCTTCGGAAATTAGACAATCCCCCTCTAATAAAAGTTAACGTTGATCGACAAGCCTCGAAGCGTTTTCTAGATTAGTCAAATATAAGAGTAATTATGCAATTCGTGTGTGCGGGCGGTAGCCAGCATGAGCGACTACCCACGACTTATTAAAACGAAGGATGTAACGGATTGGTTACTTAATTAAATAAAAAAAGAAAATGTTTATTCTTGACTAAATGATTTGTGGGTATTATAATAATAGTGTATAATGGGGGTAAATTGGTTTTTTTATCTCTGTTCTGCAAAAATATATTTTAGCTACCAAATATTCCCTAGTAATGGCGGGCACAACTTAACATTTAGAGGAGGCTTTTTTATGTTCGGATTTGTTGCAATTGCGGTAATTGGATCCATTGGGTTTGCAGCTTACAATTATTTTTCGGTTAAGAAACGGGACCCGGGAACTGAATTAATGAAGGAAATTTCTGGCGCCATCCGTGAAGGGGCAGATACCTTTATTATGCATGAGTTTTATGTTATCTTAAAGATCGCTATCCTTATCTCTATTGCTTTAATGATTTTTGTTTCCTGGTATACGGGGGTTACCTTTTTAATTGGAGCAACTATGAGTCAACTTGCCGCCTTCCTAGGCATGGATATTGCCACCATTGCCAATGTTAGGGTTTCTAACACGGCAAGAGAGACGAAAAGCCTTGGTAGCACTTTAAAAGTAGCCTTTCAAGGCGGAAGTGTTATGGGATTGGCAGTAGGAGGTTTTGCCCTCTTAGGTCTTGGATTAGTATATTTAATCTTCGGTAAAATACTAGGGCAAACTGAGATCATAAACCTACAAATTGAAACCAATTGGTTGGGAATAAGTTATATCCCTTTTGCCATGTCAGTCTCGGGGTATGCCCTCGGATGTTCCATTATTGCCATGTTTAATCGCGTTGGTGGTGGTATTTATACTAAAGCGGCTGATATGGGAGCTGATCTGGTCGGAAAAACAGAAGCCCATATCCCTGAAGATGATCCGAGAAACCCCGCCACCATCGCAGATAATGTCGGTGATAATGTCGGTGATGTTGCCGGCTTGGGTTCGGATCTGTTAGAAAGTTATGTCGGCGCCATCATTGCCAGTATTACCTTAGCCGCTTATATGTATCTACATCCTTCAATTCCGATCCCAGAGCAACTAATTTCTAAACTACTAAGCTATCCAATAATACTTTCGTCCATTGGGATCATTTCTTGTGTCATCGGGATCGCCTATTTGAGCTTTAAAAAAGTATCGGACAAACCCCACCGCGAACTAAACGTCTCCATGTGGACCTCAGCATTTCTGACGGTCGTTGGTAGTGGAATCCTTACTTACTTCTATTTTAAAGACATAGATGTTAGTAGTGTCGGTTTTAAAGCTGGCGCCATGTCTCCCTGGCTAGCCTCAGTTTTAGGGATCTTATGCGGAATGGAGATGGGATGGATTGCGGAGTATTATACCAGTTATGACTATAAGCCCACTCAATCATTATCTTATGCCTCTCTTGAAGGAACGGCCCTAACCATTACTGAGGGGATGGCCCTTGGTATGAAATCGACCTTTCTTCCTGTCGCTTTACTCGGATTCACCATTATTTTTGCTAGTATGATTGCCGGGATCTATGGCGTAACCATGGCTGCTTTGGGAATGCTCTCTTTTGTTAGTGCCACCGTCTCGATTGACACTTATGGGCCCATTGCTGATAATGCTGGTGGCATCTGTGAAATGTCAAAACTTGAGCCTGAAGTGCGCCAAATTACTGATAAGCTTGATTCGGTTGGCAATACCACTGCAGCAATCGGTAAAGGTTTCGCTATCGGTTCTGCTGCTTTAGCGGCAATGTCACTTCTATCTTCCTATATTTACTCGCAACCAGTTGCCCAGTCTAGCGAAGGAATGGTTGGAGGTTTAGATCTGATCCTCAATATGATTAATCCCCTTACTTTAACCGGAGCAATCGTTGGCGCCGCTTTACCCTACTATTTCTCCGGCATGCTCATTGAATCTGTTACTAAAGCTGCTCGGGAAATGGTACAAGAAGTTAGAAGACAATTTAAAGAAATGCCCGGTATTCTCACTGGAAAAGTCCGTCCGGATTATAAAACCTGTATCCAGATCTCATCAGAAAGCGCCTTACGACAGATGCTTCTTCCTGCCCTTATCTCCGTATTAACTCCCATTATTAGCGGTTTTATCTTCGGCGCTGATTTTGTTGGTGGTCTGCTAGTAGGGACAGTAATCTCCTCGATCATGCTTGCCCTCTATACAGCGAACGCTGGCGGGGCCTGGGATAATAGTAAAAAGTTCATTGAGTCGGGTATGGTTGAAGGTGCTAGCAAAGGTACCGCCGCTCATCAATCAGCAATTATCGGTGATACCGTAGGCGACCCCTTAAAAGATACGGTTGGTCCTTCTTTGGATATTCTGATTAAAATCATGTCAGTTGTTTCCCTGATCACCGTCTCAATCTTTGGTAAATATAACCTCTTTAGTTTATTTAACCTTTTCAGCAAATAACTCATTATAGTTGCTAAGTTAGCTTTTACTTGAAACTAATACCTAGAAAATATATCTTGTTGCTCGATGCTCATTGCTCGTCACTCGTACGAATAACAACCTCCCTTTGCAGTTTCTGTTATTCTATACCCAGCCCGGGCAGAATGTTGTTTCAGCAGTGAAATTGGATTTCTTCATTAAGCATTTCTTGGTGAAGCGGAGGTTGAAATTTTGGTCGAGCGACGTGAGGCCGCGAGCCGCTTCAGTCCAGGATGGACTATAAAGCGG
>DHOO01000013.1:9360-9512 GCA_002409975.1 Firmicutes bacterium UBA5388 | reverse complement strand
AGTCCAGGATGGACTATAAAGCGGTTACCAAATTTCAAACGAAGCTAAACCCTAGAATGCTTTGAAGAAATTCATGAGAACTAGGAAACAACATCTGACCGGGCGGAGATTATAACTTAAATAGATTCTCATCACTTCACGTGTGCGGGCGG
>DHOO01000013.1:0-9218 GCA_002409975.1 Firmicutes bacterium UBA5388 | reverse complement strand
TCATCACTTCACGTGTGCGGGCGGTAGCCAGCATGAGCGACTACCTGAAATTTAGTCAAAAAAGACTTTCAGCGATCTAAAGTTGAAAGTCTTTTTCCTTATACCTTATTTGATAGTATAAGCCTATAAATTATTCATATGAAATACTCATAAATTAACTCTGCCACTGCCCCTTCGGAATTGCTTTTTCTGGTTACATAATCAGCGGCACTAATTAATTGCGGGTGAGCGTTACGAGGAATCGCTCCTAAACCAGCTCTTTTAACCATTTCTAAATCATTTTGGTTATCTCCAATCGCCACTATTTCTTGAAGTTTTAACCCATACTCGGTTGCTAAGACTTCTAAGGCCTCTCCTTTGGAAACACCTACAGGTAAAATCTCTAAATAGGTCTCTTCCGATTGAACAAGATTAACTTTCCTGCCCAATATCTTTTCTAACCTAGCACGAAAGGCTCTAAATTTCTTTTCAGATCCGATCAATAGTAGCTTAGTTACTTCCCCGTCAATAAACCGGGATAAATCACCCACGGGATGAACTTGGACCTGATCTTTCTTCATATACTCCTCAATGGTCTCATTTATTTCTTCAACATAAATATCACCTTTGTCATAAACAAGAGCTTCTAAAGAGAATTCCCGGTATAGAGACAATGCTTTTTGAACAGTATCCATATCTACCTTTTTCTCATAAATAACTTTTCCTGTTCTACTCTCTACGATCTGCGCCCCATTATATAAAATAACGGGAAAATCAATCTCTAATTCCTTAATAAAACTATGGGCTGAACTAAACATTCTTCCCGTAGCTAGGGAAAAATAAAAACCCTTCTCTTTAAGCCTTTTTATGGCCTCCTTATTCACCAGTGGGATCTTTTGTTTCCCGTCGACTAAAGTACCATCAACATCAGAAATAAGTAATTTATAAGCCAACATCGTTCCTCCTGAGAATTATTAAAACCACTCTTATAAACCAAGTTTCTTATAATATTCGATTGTTAGTCTGACACTCTCCTCCGGTGACGGCTCGGGGAGAATCTCCGCAGAAATTGCCCCACCGTAGTTTATTTGCTGCAAGGTCTTAATAATCTCTGGGAAATTAATATGTCCGCACCCCGGAGCCCAGCGGTTGCTGTCCGCAAAATGCACATGCGCAATATAATCTTTTGCCTTCAAAATACTTTCGATCATATTAGGCTCTTCAATATTCATATGAAAAGTATCAATCAACATTTTTATATTAGGACGGTCGATCTGGTCAATTATAGCCAGCATGGATGGGATACTATTATAAAGGTTGGTCTCATAACGGTTAACTGGTTCTAAAGTTAAAGTAACTTTGGGATTATAATCGGCACACTCTTTTATAGACTGAATAAAGTAGCGTTCTGCTCTTTCTCTCTCCACATCTGGATAGACAGTGCCTCTGATTAGACCAATAATCACCTGTGCTCCCCCAACCGCAACAGAAAAATCCATCTGGTCTTTAATTCGTTGTACTGCTTGCTTACGAACTTCCTCTTCCAGATGGGTAAAACTTAAACCTTCCTCCCCATAGGCTTGACCTGTACCAATGGCTGGAACTGTTAAATTGTACTTTTGTAATAGCTCTTTAATCCCACTAATATCTAATAGTTTAGGATTTCTAACTGCTAATTCTACTGCATCATACCCTAAGTCCGCCACCTTTTTCAGACTATCTTTAAAGTCATCCTTTAAAGCTAAAGCTGAAAATTTAGCGCCTGGAGTTGATACCACTATACACTTTAGCATCTTACTACCTCCAAGTTAATGATAATTATGATAATTATATCATAATGACGATTGGAATCTAATTAAATAAATTACAAAATTGCGTTATTGATTAATTTACAATTTAACCACACAAACATTGTTAACGTTTACAATGTGTTATTAACCGTTTCTCAACTACTAGTTAATTCTTTTTTAACTTTTGATCAGCGGCAGGTTTTCCAGATCAAAGTTTAAAAATACTTGATCCCCAGTATGATATATTCCATGTTTTAAAGGGTTTGATACCTGTACGGTAAAAAGGTGATTTGAGGAAAGTACTTCATAAACAACTTCGGACCCTAAGTAAGTTACCATTTGAACTATCCCCTCTAATAACCCTTGCTCTTGACTGAGCTCAATCATCTCGGGCCTAATCACAAAAGTAACTTGATCTCCCTTAGAAAGTGTATTTATGCTTTTTACGAAAACTACTTTCTTACCAATATCAATAGCAACATCTTGATCCGATATTTCTTGGACAATTCCTTCCAGGAAATTAGTCTGTTTTCCGATAAAATCGGCGACAAATAATGATTGGGGTCGAGCATAGATCTCCATCGGGGAGCCAACTTGTTCAATCCGACCATGGTTCATAACTACGATCCGGTCCGATAATGACATTGCCTCCTCTTGATCATGAGTTACATAAATCGAAGTCATACCTAGTTCCTGCTGGAGTTTTCTGATAAATACCCTCATCTTCACTCTTAACTTCGCATCAAGGTTGGAAAGTGGCTCATCAAAAAGTAATACTTTAGGTTCGATCACCATTGCTCTTGCTAGGGCCACCCGTTGTTGTTGACCTCCTGAGAGTTGGGAAGTAGGCCGTTTCCCTAGCCCTTCCAAGCCAACAAGTCGTAATATTTTTTCCACCTTCTCCCGGATCTCCTTTTTAGGTAAACCTTTTAATTCCAGTCCGTAAGCAACATTCTTATAGATGTTCATATGCGGGAAAAGAGCGTAACTCTGGAAGACCATACAAGTTTCTCTTTTATTAGCTAGGAGATCATTGATCTTAACACCATCTAAGTAAATTTCCCCGCTCGTCACATCTTCAAAGCCACCAATCATACGTAAGGTGGTGGTTTTTCCACAACCAGAAGGGCCAAGCAGTGTAATAAACTCCCCTTGGTCAATCTTTAAGGAAAAATCCTGAACCGCAACCACCTTATCAGTTTGAAATTCGCTGGTAAATTCCTTTGTTACATTCTTCAACTCTAAATAGGCTTGTGCCATTTTCCCACACTCCTTACCATTTGTCTCACCTTCCCACTCTTTATAGAAAGGGCTAAACAAACTTCGTTTCTATCAAAATAGACCTGATTTCAACGATAAATACCAATAATGATGAGAAAAGTAAGATCATATTCTAATCATAAAGATATAAGCATCTTAACTAAATTGAACACCACGACGTACTCCTATTTTATTAACTAACAACTGAATAACAGCAAGTGCTATGAGAATAAAGATAATGATTACAATTGAAAACGCTGCTGCCTGCGATAAATCAGAATTTTCCACAGATCCTAAAATCGCAATTGTTATTAGGTTCCACTTCCCCGACACCACAAAAATTACCGCACTAACTGCTGTCATACACTTAACAAAGGTAAAGGCTAAGCCGGAGAAAAAAGCAGGTGTAATCAAGGGAAGAGTTATTTTTCGGAATGTTGTCGAACTACTGGCCCCCAAATCGGTAGAAGCCTCTTCAATTGCCGGATCAATCTGCTGTAACTCGGCAATTCCTGTTTGAACTCCCACAGCCATATTTCTAAAGATGAAAAGAATGATGATAATCGTGGCAGTCCCAGTTAAGAGCAGAGGTTTTTCATTAAAAGCTAATATGTAACCGATCCCAATCACCGTTCCTGGAACAGCAAAGGATAAAAGAGATACTACTTCCATCAATTTTTTCCCCGGAAACTCTTTTCTAACCACCAGAAAAGCGATGATCATCGCCAAAATACCCGCTATTGGCGTCGCCACCGCTGATAAGGTCAGCGTATCTTTAATGAATTTTCCTCCTATAGTAAATACATGTTGATAGTTGTTAAGGGTAAATCCATAATCCGCTCCCCAGATCTTAACGAAAGAACCAATGACCACCATCCCGTAGAATAAAAAGATTGCCGCCGTCAATAGAGTGCAAATCACTAAAAAAAGGACCTTCACGGCTGGTTTATCTGCTTTTGTGCGTTGGGAAGAAGGTTTACCAGTAACTGTAACATAAGACTTACTGCTCACCCAATACTTCTGCAGATAAAAGGCCACCATGGACGGGATCAGTAAGAGTAGGGCAAGGGCTGCTCCTCCTTTTAAATCATACATCCCAGTAATCCTTAAATATGCTTGTGTCGCAAGGATCGAGTAATTTCCTGATAAAATCATCGGGTTCCCAAAATCCGCTAATGATTGAGTAAAAACTAACAGAAAAGAACTGGCAATCCCTGGCGTAGCCAATGGTAAGGTGATACTTTTAAATACTTTCCACTTAGAAGCGCCCAGATCAAGCGCTGCATCTTCTATAGCAGGATCAATTGCTTGTAATACTCCAAAAAGAGTTAAGAAGGCCGTAGGGAAGTAAGCTAAAGTTTCTACCAGTAATAATCCCCCAAAACCGTACAGCTGAAAAGAAACACTATTTTTTAAGAGAAAATTACTAATAAACCCCTGCCTCCCAAAAAGGAGGATGGCCGCCAGCGCCATCATAAATGGAGGTGAAACAATCGGAAAAGTCGCTACTGTTCTAAAAAAATTTTTAAAGGGGATATTAACCCGGGTAATACC
The DNA here is from genome assembly GCA_002409975.1 of Firmicutes bacterium UBA5388. Lineage (GTDB taxonomy): Bacteria > Bacillota > UBA4882 > UBA10575 > UBA10575 > UBA5388. Next base: position 4,635 of record DHOO01000013.1, on the reverse strand, counting down.
ATAAGCAAATAAAAATCCAATGATTGTCCCAATTACTGAGACGGTAGCCCCAAGTTTCATACTATTAACAAAAGGCCGGCGATTATAGCTTTTAGCTAAAAGATTTTTAAAGATATTAAAAGTAAATTTTCCGCCTTCCTCAAAACTTAATTGAAAGATCTTGAACAATGGTAAGATAATGAAAAGAATTAATAATACCCCTATTAAGGTGATCATGCTTAACAGTACAGGCTCATGTAATAGTTGTTTTAAGTTTTTACCTGTTTTCTTCCAGTAAAGAACTGCCTTATTTACGGTCATTTTTCAACCTCCTGTCCGGATAGTAGATAAAGGGGGACCTACCCCCTTTATCTACTATTGACCGACCTGATCTCTCCATCTTTCGATCAGTCTTTCTTTATTTTGGCCAGCCCAGACCTCATTAAAATTAATCAGATTAATATCTGCTGCTTTTGCTGCTCCTTCCACTACTTCAGCCTCAGGATTCAAGGGAATCCTAAACCAATTTTTCATTAGATCCTGGCCTTTCTTTGATAACATGTAGTCGATGAATTTTTTAGCCAAATCCAGTTCTTGGCCGCCTTTGACTAAAGCCATAGCTCCAATTTCATAACCGGTTCCTTCCTTGGGAAAAGTTAATTTTACTGGATACCCCTTATCCACCCCTTTGACAATTACATCATGTGAAAAAGCAATCCCCAACGCGACTTCACCTAAACCAGCTTGAGTAACGCAAGCTGAACCAGAAGAGTTATAATGATGAATATTTTTGCTTAGCTCTGCCCAATACGCAAAAGCCTTATCTTCACCCATAAGTTGTACTAAAGTAGCCAATACTGTATAAGAAGTACCGGAAGTATAAGGATAGGCAAGAGAGATATTCTTCCTTAATTCCGGTCTGAGCAGATCTTGCCAAGAGGTAGGATATGGTAAATTTCTTTTATCAAAGAATTCAGTATTACTAGCAAACCCAATTGCCCCAAAATAGAAACCAGTCCAGATGTGATCGGGATCCTTAAGGTTCCCTTTTAAAAATGGCTTTCCCACTGGCGATTCATAGGGGATTAATAAACCCAGTTCTTTAGCAGCAATAAATTCCTGGGAAGGGCCGCCAAACCAGAGACTCACCTGAGGATTTTTTGCTTCTGCTCGCAACCTGGTCAAAACCTCACCAGCAGACATTCTTACCCATTCTACCTTTATTCCGGTATCTTTCTCGAAGGCCTCAATATAAATCTTAGCTTCATTTGTATCAAGAGCTGTATACATCCGTAACACATCTCCCGCAGCTAAGACTTGGCCTCCGACCAGTATTACCACCAACAACATAATCCATAACAGACGTCGCATTGTTCTCCTCCTTTATGTATTTTTTATTTTCTTCCCACCGGTCTCCTGACCGGCGAAAACTGATTATCTTATCCCATGTACCGTTGCAAACTCCGTAAACGTTTTAAATAACATCATATTTTTTTCCGTCAATACTTCCCCATATAGACTACACTGTTAATTACTGCCGTAAGCCCTCCAGACTGACCTACAAGCGCATTCCCTTTTAAGACCATCCTTTTCCCCATCTCCTTCGCTTATATTGAGCAGACTTCAATCTCATTTTATATTTTTGATATATGAGGAAATCCTATATTTACCTTGGAACAACCCCTTAATATTATGTTCATTCAGTTCGAAACCAGGTTATCGTCTAGTATTAGTTCTTTACTTAAATACTGCTTCTTCAAAGTTATTAAGTTGCAAATAAATATACTTTTAACTTAGCGCCGTAAAGCTTTTGGGGTTTGTTTTCAATTACTCTACTATCGAGTTAATGTAGTGTTAAGACAACAGTTAAATTAAGAATTCGCTCCCTCTTAGAAAATACCTTCTTTTGCAGGCACAATATAGAAATCTTTTCGATTGCAAATATTACAATTTTCCCTGAGTATAAAGTCAATCTAATTAACATTAACTTATTCGCTAAAATTTAAATGTCCCCTCATTAAAGAATTCCTACCACACCCTGAGCAATATTCACAGTATGATTGTCAATTCGTAACAAAGATTCAATCATATCAAGATGAAGCGAACTAGTGGCTAAAGTTCGTTTGTTTCCTGATTGCATTCGCTCAAAATGACTATAACGTAGTTCTTTTTCATACCGTCTAATCTTAGGATGTTCTTTAAGTATCCGACTGGCTAGTTTCGTGTCATATTTCTCCAATGATATTAAGGCCTGTTGGAAATTATTACTAGTCAAATTATATAGGGTTTCAATTTCTTTGTGCCCCTCTTCAGAGAAAGCTAACTGCTCAGAAGTGATTTTCATGCCAATACGCGCGATATTTAAGAGGAGGTCCCCTATATGTTCCAGATCATTTGCGGCATATAAGACTTGTAGGCTTCTTAATAGTAAATCCTCAGAAAAATTATTGATATCAAGAGTGGTAACATACTTTACTATTTGTTTAGCTAGAGAATCAACTGCCTGTTCCGTATAAGAAAAGCGCTCGAAAAGTTCTTCATCCTCAGAACGAAACAAAGGCAACATTTGATTTAGCATTTCTTTATAAATAATATAGCCCATTTCTACAGTCTGGCGATGCGCTTGATCAACAGCAAGCTCTGGCACTTCCAGTAAGTTTTCTTTTAAATACTTTGCTTCCGCCAATCCACCTGCTTTATCCGGTATTAAACGTTTCATAAAATTCGCGATCTGAGTAGTAAATGGCAAAAATCCTATAGCCATCACTAATGAAAAAATTGTATGCGCATTAGCGATCTGCCGACTAACGTCTGGAGAACTCCCCAGTACAAACATCGTGATTGGTCGATAAAACGGTAAAAAAACTACTCCATTAACCACTTTAAAGAGAAAATTAGCTAATCCCGCCCGTTTTGACTCCCGACCCGGAACGCCTAAACACGAAATAACACCGGTAATTGTTCCTCCCAGATGGGCTCCAAGAACAAAGGGAACCAAGGCATAAGGACCAATCATCCCTTGCCTAGCTAAAGTAATCAATAAAGCCAGAAAACCGGCGCTTGACTGGAGCACAGCGGTTATAATCACAGCTACCAAAAAAGCTAGCAGCGGGTATCTTTCTAAATTGATAATCACTTGTGCTACCATAGGAAAATCTTTCACGGGTTCAACTGCTGAGGACATGACGAACATGCCATAAAAGATCAGACCAAAACCTAGAAGAATCTGTCCAACACTTCGATATCGTGAACGTTTGATAAATAGGTAAAATATGGCGCCAAAAAAGATCAAGGTTAAAGCTAAATATGTTAATTTGAAAGCAATAAGATGAACAGTTAATGAAGAGCCCACCGCAGAACCAAGAAGCACGCTTAACGCCTGTGAAAGTGTCATCATGTTAGCACTTGTAAACCCAACTACAATCGCGGACGTAGCGCTACTGCTTTGTAAACCAAGAGTAACTAAGGCCCCTACCAGCACCCCACGCACTGAATTTTTTGTTAAGATCTTTACCAGTTGTTTCAACCGGTGAGCCGCCGCCTTTTGCAGTCCCTCAGAACATAACTTCATTCCGTAGAGAAACAAACCAAGACCTCCAGCTAGACCAATTATTCCCTGTAAGGCGCTCATTTTTTAGCCTCCCCTCTTTCGCGACTTAAAAGGATACCTTTCACCGTTCTCAGCAAAAATCGTAAGTTCCGCGATATTTACGATGTGATCCCCGATCCGTTCCAGATACCTAGCTACTAATAAAAGGTTGCTCGCTTGGTCGACAAAAGTAGGTCCTTGTTTCATATAGTCCATTAATTCTTTAAACAAATGCTGATATACTTGGTCTACCTGATCATCATCACTATGCATTTCCCAAGCCAACTCCAGATCCTTTTTTAAAAAAGCGAGAATACTCTTCCGCATCATCGCCTGGACCAGTTGGCCCATGCGTGAAACGTCTTCCAAAGGCTTAAAGTAAGGTCCTTTATCTGCTAACAAGAGAGTAGCTTCCGCTATATTGCATGAATAATCCCCGATTCGTTCCAACTCATTACTAATTCTAATCACCGAAGCTAATAACCTGAGTTCCTTATCCATTGGTTGTTGAAGGGAGATCAATTCTAACGCTTCCATCTCTAAATCTTCGTCCAGCTTATCAATTTGGTCATCACCGTAAATGATTTCTTGAGCCAACTTCTCATCTTGTTTAATCAGTGACTCCATTGCTTTCAAAAACCGATCCTCGACCAGTTCACTCATGGAAAGGATCTCAGCTCGGATCCTATTCAAAGCCCGATCATACATATTAATAATCCTTGCCATTTTTCTCCCTCCGATCGTACAACCAACGTAATAATCTGTTACTATTAATTAAATTCTACCTAGCAGCACGTTCTCCTTTTACCATTTACCATATTCAAATTTACTATCAAAAGGGGAATAAAATTACAGATATGGGGAAGAAAAAAGAACTCTTCCCCATATACCTCACATCTCGCAGCTCGTCACTCGTATGAATGATAGCCTTTGCGACTGTAGATCCCAAAATCCGGCGCTTCACCCCAGCGCGCCGGGGAGCATCCTTGCCGGATTGTTGACAGGATAACTTCATTGATTTAGCTCGCAGTGTTAGAAGCAAGCAGGGCTAGGCGTGAAGGAGGACG
>DHOO01000010.1:15250-16816 GCA_002409975.1 Firmicutes bacterium UBA5388 | reverse complement strand
CACGCCGTGAAAAAATATGGAGACCTTACGGTCATACCGGATTTGAATTTAGAAATAAAAGATGGTGAGCTATTTACGCTTCTAGGCCCTTCCGGGTGTGGAAAAACAACCCTTTTGCGCATGATTGCCGGGTTTAATTCTATCGAGGGCGGAGATATCTACTTCAACGACACGCGCATCAACGATATGGATCCGAGTAAGAGGAATATTGGCATGGTTTTCCAAAACTATGCCATCTTCCCCCATATGACAGTGCGCGATAACGTTGCTTTTGGGCTAAAGAACCGCAAGATGGAAAAAAAGAAGATTCAGGCGCTGACTGAACAGTATCTCAAGCTGATGCAAATTTCGCAGTATGCCTCAAGGATGCCTAACCAGCTTTCCGGGGGACAGCAGCAGCGTATCGCCTTGGCGCGCGCCCTTGTCATCGTGCCGGATGTTTTGCTGATGGATGAACCTCTTTCCAACCTGGACGCAAAGCTTCGACTGGAGATGCGAAGTGTTATTCGCCATACCCAAAAGGATGTCGGCATTACCACCGTTTATGTTACCCATGATCAGGAGGAGGCCATGGCCATCAGCGATACCATTGCGGTGATGAAAGATGGCATCATCCAGCATGTGGGTACACCGAAAGAAATTTACCAAAGGCCGAAAAATTTATTTGTGGCAAACTTTATCGGACGGACGAATATCTTGCCGGCGAAAGTAGAACAAAACGCTCTTCTTTTCCCCAGTGGTTACCGGGTAAAGCTGGAATATCTGAATCAAATGGAAAATCAGGAGGTGCAGTGTTCCATCCGTCCCGAGGAATTTGTCATCAATAAGCAAGGGGATGAAGGGATTCATGGTGTCGTAAAAGACTATTCATACCTTGGCCTTAATACCCACTACGCCGTGGAAACAGTGGATGGTGTTACGGTGGAGATCGTTGAGGAATCATCCTTGGAAGATGAGCTAAAGCCCGGACAGAATGTGCTGCTTCAAATAAAAAAAGACAAAATTAATATCTTTGATCAAGAAGGCAGCCACAACCTGGTAAGGAGGGAAGCTCATGAAAGATAACAGTAAATTTCGTCTGGATATCTGGGGGAGCGTTACACTGGGTATGATCGGAATTTATCTGCTGTTTTTGATTTACCCGATGGCACATCTGATGCAACAATCCGTCTATGATCCACAGACCGGACAATTTTCCATGGCAAATTTCATAAAGTTCTTTTCGAAGAGCTATTATTTCAACACCTTACTGAACAGCTTTAAGGTTTCCTTGGCGGCAACTTTTCTTTCTATCTTTATCGGTACACCGTTGGCTTATCTCTTTTCCGTGTATAAGATCCGGGGGAAGTCGATGCTAAACATCCTGATTGTGATCTCGTCCATGTCAGCCCCCTTCATCGGCGCTTATTCCTGGATTCTTCTCCTGGGTCGTAGCGGCGTAATTACCATATTTTTCCGGAAGCTTGGAATTATCCTGCCGGATATTTATGGCTTTGGGGGAATTGTGCTCGTCATGTCTTTGCAGCTTTTCCCGCTTGTCTTTTTGTATGCGAAGGGCGCCTTGGC
>DHOO01000010.1:14493-14975 GCA_002409975.1 Firmicutes bacterium UBA5388 | reverse complement strand
GCGGCAGGTTTGCTGGTTTTCATGCGAGCCTTTGCGGATTTTGGCACGCCGATGTTGATCGGCGAGGGATACCGCACATTCCCAGTAGTGCTGTATACCGAGTTTGTTAATGAAGTGAAAGGTAACGACGGATTTGCAGCGGCAATTGCGATTATTGCCATCATCATAACCACCATTGTCTTTCTTGTGCAAAAGTATATTTCCAACAAGCATTCTTTTGAATTAAATGCTCTCCATCCCATGATGGAGAAGGAGCCAAAGAAAGGCAGGAAATTCTTCATCTATCTCTATTCATATCTAGTAGTGACGATCGGTATTCTACCGCAGGTATACGTCACCTACACGTCTTTTAAAAATACTTCGGGTAAAATTTTCATTCCCGGATATTCCTTTGACAGCTACGAAACGGCTTTCTCCAAACTGGGCAGGAGCATCCAGAATACCATTATTATCCCAATGTTGGCTCTGATCGTCATTGTACT
>DHOO01000010.1:0-14252 GCA_002409975.1 Firmicutes bacterium UBA5388 | reverse complement strand
TTTCCATGGTTCCTTACATTGTGCCGGGAACAGTCTTGGGAATTGCGCTGCTGATGGGCTTTAACCAAAAGCCGTTACTGTTAAGCGGAACAATGCTGATCATGGTGATTGCCTTAGTCATCCGTCGACTTCCGTATACCATTCGTTCCTCGGTGGCGATTTTACAGCAAATTCCCATTAATATTGAAGAAGCAGCTATATCATTGGGCGCTTCCAAGTTGAAAGCCTTTTTCCAAGTGACCGTTCCGATGATGGCTGCAGGTATAGTATCCGGTGCAATTTTAAGCTGGATCATGATGATTAGTGAGCTTTCTACCGCCATCATCCTCTACACCGGAAGGACCAAAACGCTGACGGTGGCAATTTTTACGGAGGTTCTACGGGGTAATTATGGGGTAGCGGCAGCCCTTTCAACCATTTTGACCACGCTCACCGTGATTTCTTTGCTGCTCTTCAACAAAATAAACCAGGGCAAAGAAATCAGCTTGTAGGAGCAAACTCCATTTTTAGCCCATGGCATACATGGACTAGAATAGAATTTCAGAATAGCTTGTTGTAGTTGTGCGATTGTGCTATAGTAATTCAGGACATGGATTAAGGGAATGAAGTCTGTACGCGCCTTTTAACTGGTTGCGGCATTCTTGTCTCCGTATTATTTATTGTCTTCTGAACGTAAATTGCAGATCAATGCCTGCTTGTCAGGATGGTCTGCATTTTTTATTGTTAGCGAAAGGACCCACTGAAAGTGGGCTGCTTCAACAAGGTAAGAAAGTAATAACCGGATGATTATTTATTCAGTTTTTAAGGTCCATGGGAGATTATGACCTAAATGTTCTCCTAAAGCTTATTATACGAGGAGTTATAAAGATGACGATAAAAATAGAAAAATGGAAACGGTATTTCTTCATGATCTGGGCGGGACAGGCCGTATCTTTAATCACCAGCGCGATTCTGCAAATGGCGATCATTTTTTACTTGACGGAGAAAACCGGTTCCGCATTGGTGTTTTCCCTTGCCTTCCTTGTGGGCTTTTTACCCTATGCGCTTTAGAGGAAGAGACTTCGGAGTTGCCTTCCTATCATGAGGTTATGCCCTGGTTTGCGCAGTTAAAGACGGAATTCCCCGCCTTCCAGATTATCAGTTCCACTTCAAAAGCGGATCATCCGGTTGAGGAGGTCGATTTTACAAGACCTACGGCTTTGCTGATTGGGAATGAAACCTTTGGTTTAAGCAATAGTTATAAAGAAATGTGCGATGACTTTTGTCGAATTCCGATGTACGGTCAGATTACTTCGTTTAATGTTTCCTGCGCCGCTTCGATTATGCTTTATGAAATCGACAGGCAACGCCGGAAGGTAAGGGAGCAGTGACGAATGCCCTTAGATATGGGGAAGATCAGAGCCCCATCTTTTCTGGAAAAGCTTTGATCAACAGCTCGGCGGTAGCTAAATTGGTGGCAAGTGGCACATTGTGAACATCGCAAACCCTTAACAAGGCAGTGACATCCGGTTCGTGTGGTTGGGCGGTCAGCGGATCACGCAAGAAAATGACGATCGCGATCTGATCGGTAGAAACCATGGCTCCGATCTGCTGGTCCCCGCCAAAGGGTCCGGACTGTAAGGGTTGCACAGGGATTTTACACTCCTGTTGAATAAGGCGCCCGGTAGTTCCGGTGGCTACAAGCTCGCACTGGGTGAACAGGTCTTTATTCCGATTAACAAAATCAATGATCGCTTGTTTCTTGCGATCGTGGGCGATTAAAGCTACTCTTAACTTCATGAGCAACGTCCCTCCATTATGGTTTTTCCGGTTAAGTAAGGGTTCTTAATTCAAAGCCAAAAACCCTTCATGTTTACCAAAAAACACCGAGATATAGTTGCGGATTCCAAAAAACAAAGGTAACCTTATGAGGTTAATATATGCAAAAAGTAGAAGGGGTGGAATGATGGAAAGAACATTGGTGCTGCTCAAACCAGATGCAGTTGAACGCCGTTTGGTTGGCCGGATCATTAATATTTATGAGCAAAAGGGGCTGCACATTGCGGCCTTAAAAATGGTGAAACCAGCGAAGGAAATTGTGGAAATTCATTACCAAATATTTATTATTGGATTACGATAAACGAATGAATCCATCTTTTGCGCGTGGAACAAGCAGATCATCCCTGCTTAACAGGGAGTCTGCTTTTTTAATTCTCTTTGGCCGGTAGGAAATAATATTTGTTGAGATTATGTTTAGTAAAAGATGTTAAAGTTGAAAAAGGATTATTAAAAGGTACAAAATCGAAATTTGCTAATAAGGGGAGGTAAAAAAATGAAACCTTTTACGTTCATTTCTTTGATCGCTTTTTTAATTTGTACCGCCCTTTTCTCCGGTTGCGGCGGCGGAAACAGGGGAAAGGCAGGGAACGGCGGTCTTCCACCGGACTATACTTTGAATCTGACGGTGGACCCAAAAGAAGCGGGAGAGGTTCTGTTGACTCCTTTGGGAGGGAAATACCAGAAAAATACAGAGGTAACCCTTACTCTCGGCGCCAAGTATGGGTATGAATTTAGGGAATGGGCTGGACCTAACAGGGATGAGGTGGTAGCTAAGGACGACCGGTGGACCATAAAAATGGACGGTCATAAGCAACTTGTTGCTTCCTTTACTAAACTAGAACCAAATCAGGTGGCGACGCCCATAGCCTCGCCGTTAGGAGGCAAGGTGACGGTTGATACGGAAATAACCCTGACCACTACCACCGAGGGGGCGACAAATTATTTTACGGTTGACGGAACGGACCCGACTATAGAAGACGCTGTTGTTTATAGTGTTGCTGGTAAACCCATGGTTCCGCCTGGAGGGATGACGTTGAAGGTATTTGCCGTGAAAGAGGGAATGCAGGACAGTAACATCGCGACTTTTGTTTATTTCACCATTACGGAACAACCGGTGGAGGAGATCACCCATAATGTAGGCGGCGTTGACTTCAGTATGCGCCGGGCCCCAAGCGGGCTGACCTTCCCGTTTGGCATGTTTACTGCTACTGCCACGATCGATTATGCTTTCTGGATCGGCGAGACCGAGGTCACTTACGAATTGTGGAATAAAGTCTATACCTGGGCGACTGCCGAGGAGCGGGGGGATGGCAGGTATCACTTCCAAAACACCGGAAATCCAGGCAGTCATTATGGAGGAGAAACAACGGAACCGGTCGCCGCATTAAGCTGGCGCGATGCCATCATCTGGTGTAACGCGTTAACCGAGTATTTCAATGCGGAAAACAATCTCAGTTGGGACTGTGTCTATACTTACGAAGGGATGATCGTCCGCGATTCCCGCGACGCTAATGCCGATGCTTGCGACAATGCAACGGCTTCTCCCGGCGCTAAGGGCTTCCGCCTGCCGGCCAGTAAGGAATGGGAGCTGGCGGCGCGGTACATAAACGGGACCGACTGGCTTCCTTACAATCATGCCAGCGGGGATCTCTCGGGCGCATGCTATCCGCCGGAGAGAGTAACAACTACACGAATTGGAGATTATGTCTGGTATGCGGGGAATAGTGGGGAAACCACGCATCCGGTGGCGGAGAAGAGAAGAAATGCTTTGGGCCTTTTTGACATGAGCGGTAATGTCTCAGAAATGTGCTTTGACCGGCACTGGGCGGATACGAAGAGGCGGGTTATACGCGGCGGCGACTATTGGTCTAAAACCGGCACATATTTCTTGTTGGTTAGCTATGAGAACTGGGCCGAACCTCGCGAAGCCTACTTTACCCTTGGTTTCCGTTTTGCCAGGACTGACTAGTCATACAATCATAAAGGTATAGACCGCAATAAAAAAGGTATAAGTAGATTAAATAATATTTAGATTAATAACCCTTTTTTAAAAGGGTAATCGTTTTTGCATCGTAGATAATTAGACCATCTTTCTTCATTTTGGCCAGTTCCCGTGACAATGAGGTGCGCTGGACGCCGATCTTTTCGGCTAGGGCTTTTTTGGTCATGGTGAGGATAATATGGTTGGAGTTTTGTGCTTTGCTTTCGTATTCGAGAAAACTCATGATGCTTTCCCGAATTGTTCGGTTGACATAGTGTTTAATCCGATCCCCGAGCAGAGTTGCGTGATCCGAGACAAATTCGAGATAACTTTTTAAAAAGTCGTGGTGATCAGTAAAAAGTTTAAAAAGGCGCTCTTGCTTGATCTCCAAAATCACCGTCGGTTGTTTAGCAGTAATAGTCATCGGGTAATAGGGATTTTTCGAGAATAATAAGTTCCCGCCCAGCAGTTCATCGCTGATAAATTCCGCTAAGGTCATCAGGTTTCCGGATTGATCAATCCGTTCGACTACAACCTTACCTGCTAGAATGATTTCCAGTTTGGCGCATCTTTCGCCGGTAAAATGGATGATCTTATTTTTACCATAGGTTGATATTTTAAAGCTGCCATCAGAGAGATATCTATTCATTTCCTCCCTAGTTAAGGAGTTAAGAAGAATGCTTTTCTTCATTAGCTCCGTATATTTGCTCATTGCGTAAACCTCCTCAAAGGTTGTAGAGGTGTTACCTTGGTAACACCTTTTTTCTTATTATAGCGCTATAATAGAATAAATCAAGGAGAGGAAGATGGAGATCTTCACTCAGGCAAAAATATTTACTAAATTGGAGGTGAAAACATTATGAGGTATCTTGTGACGGGGGTTCGCTGGTTGTTTTTTGCGGTCTTCGTAGTTTTGCTCGCTACTGGCAAACTAATGCTCTGGTTTGGCCTATATGCAGTCAGCCTGGTCGCTGCCTTGTTTTTTGGCCGGATCTACTGTGGGTATGTGTGTCCGATGAATACATTGATGATTCCGGCGGAGTGGATTTCTAAGAAATTGAAACTGGAAACGGAAAGCACGCCTAAATGGCTGAAAAAAGGTGAACTTCCTTGGCTATTCCTGGTGCTCAGCGTTGCAGCGATGCTATTTTTTAAAAAGCGCTTGGGCGTAAACTTGCCGATTCTTCCGATCTGGCTGGTTATTGCAGTACTGGTTACGCTAAGATACAAGCCGCTGGTCTTTCATAATTTGGTTTGTCCCTTCGGTGCGCTGCAAAGGATAGTTGGCCGGTTTGCGCTGTTCGCTAAGAAAGTTGATCCAAAGGCCTGTATTGGGTGTAAACGGTGTGAAGAGGTCTGCCCGTCCGGGGCGATTGCTGTAGTTGGGGATGAAAAGAAAGCCGTAATCAATACTGCTTTGTGTCATCAATGCACCAACTGCCAGGAAGTTTGTCCTAAGGATGTTATTCACTTTGCAAAATAGGCGGCGAAAATCTTCCACCATCTCATTTTTTATTAAGTTACATTATTAGGCTATCAATATTTTGTGGTTAAACCTTGATTAATTGAATTATGCAATTCCGTAAATTAGTAGACTTGGTTATATAAGTAGATTAAATAAGGGTAGGCTAAGATTAGCTTACTTTTATTTTTATGTTTAGCTTAAAAACTTAATAATTATTTGATTAATAGCTATTATCCCAGATGAGAAATCTCTTAAAAACAGATAAAAGTTTAATTTAAAAATGCGATTAAAGCATGGAGAAGGTACGGAAGATTTAAAAAAGGAAGGAAACATACTTTCTTGCATAACATACAAAGGACTGCTCAAAAAGGTAAAAAAAGAAGGAGTCACGTTTTCCAATCGATTGCTCCTATTTATGGTTTATTTTATTCTTACCAGACGAAATATTATACGAAAGTTCTGGAAAAAGTTAAGAACGAAATAAATTTATCCGCCTACACAAACATTATTGATATTGGTTGCGGTACAGGAGCGTTATGCGCTGTATTAAATCAAAAAGGACTTAGAGTTACCGGAGTAGATCTAGTTCAAAAAATGCTAGATATCGCCGGGAAAAAACAAGGAAATACGGAGGTCGAGTTTATTCAGGCAAATGTTCTGAAAAAGATACCCTTTGAAGATAAAAGTTTTGATCTGTCAATTTCCTCCTATGTAGCTCATGGATTAAACGCAGAAGAGAGAAGAGCAATGTATGAAGAGATGAGTAGAGTTACAAAGTACTGGGTAATTATTCATGATTATAATGAAAAAAAAAGACCATTAACAAGTATTCTTGAAAGTCTTGAAGGCGGGGACTATTTTAACTTTATGAAAAAAGCCCGATTGGAGATGAAAGAATACTTCCTTTATCCTCGGGAAATAGATTGTGGTTCCTGGGCAGTATGGTATATTGGCAGACCCAAGGCTTAAGATGACTAATGGTAGTGTTGCGCTAATATCCTATACTAATACCATAAGAAGTTATTAACGTCTTAGAGAAACTTGATTTTGAATGATCTTATTCGAAGTCAAGTTTATCTGATAGTTCTTTGATCTTTTCTCTTCTGGTTACATCTATTTCTTGCCCAAAAAGCTTAAGAATCTTAAAATAGTGAGTATATATAAGGACAAAGAGCTTGAGTTTTCTAGGGTCTGGAAGTCCAAACATGAAATATTACCCCACGGAGTCACTTAACAGGGGGGTTCCGTGGGGATTTTATTTGTGCTGGAAATGTATACAGAACTCATGGATACAGGAGCAAGAAAAGTGGCCGAATCTTCTCTGTAAAAGAGCAGCAAAATTGCTGCTAGTGGGTTTTTAATTTATATGGATGAAAACAAAGTGCAAGTATTCTTCTAGGAACACAGTTTAAGGATAACAGGCAACGTGCCTTCAGGGTACGAGGCCAATCACATAATAGACTAGCGTAAAGGTAACGATCGAAACTATCGTTTCTACGCCAAAGCCAACCAGAAAAGGCCTCATACCTGCTTTCATCCGTTTAAAATCAGTTGAAAGGCCAACGCCGGCAAAGGTGAGCATGAACAGCCACTTGCTGGCATTGTTTAGTATCTTAGCCTGACCCGGGGTAATAAAGCCGACCGTTGCCAGCAAAGAGAGGGCAAGAAAGCCAATGAGGAATTTAGGCAGCCGACTCCAAAGAAACACCGCTTTGTTTTGTACCTGTCCGGTAATGCCTTGGCGGGCGTAGTAGAGGGCCATGATGAGTACTACGAGTCCCATTAGAGCATTGCGCGATAGTTTTACTATGGTAGCGATATTACCGGCAGCTTCCGAAAAGGCGAAGCCGGTGGCCACCGCTTCAGCGGTATTGTCTATAGACAACCCTGTCCAATAGCCGAAGGCAGTATTCGACATTCCTAACCAGGCGCCGAGGGCGGGGTAAAGAAAGAGCATGATGGCGCCAAAGAGCAAAATAGTGGCAATAGCATAGGCGGCATCGTCCTCTTCCGCTTCAATGGCGCTGGTTGCGCTGATAATGGCCGAGACTCCGCAAACCCCAATTCCTATACCTAGCAAACTCGCTAGTTTTTCCTTGAGCCCGAACAGTCGCCCTAAGTAAGCGGCAGTGACAATTGCTACTGTAATTTCAATGATTACCAAGACAATCCCGCCGGCGCCGATTAAAAATACTTCTTGTAGGGCCAACCGTGCGCCAAGCAAGGCTACTCCTGTTTTCATCCATAGTTCATAGCTGGCAATGCCGGGCGCAAAGAATTTGGGCAAAGTAAAGACATTGCGTACAATCATACCGATGGCGATGGCAAAGAGAACGTATTCAGTATGAGGAATATAATTAGCAACAATTTTGCCGGCGTAACCAACAATAAACATCAAGCAGATACCGGGCAGGTACTTTATCAGCTTGCTTACCATGGCACCGTAGTAATGAGCCCTATCTTGACGCACAACATTAGTAGGCCGGCTAGAATCACTGCCCACCAGTCTTTAGAAATCCGCGTCAATATTTCCACCACTACTCACCTCCCCGCCGCTTACTCGCCGACAATTGGCGGCCATATGGTCTAGGCAAAGCCTTAGCGTGTCACCCCGTAGGCCACAGCGCAAGGCTTGCAGTGCTAACGTCTCTTCCGGTGCGATGTTACCGAGATTTACGTTAGGCCCAAAGCGCTTAATCAAGCTTACTTGCTGACTTTTCAGGGGGGCTTCCCAAATCAGAACAAGCCTCAGGGCAAGGGAGACCATGCACTAAAGCCTCCATCTCAGCCTCTTTCATATTACCGTTTTGATCATAAATTCCAACAGCCTTACCCGATTCCCGTCCTTCAATAATCACTTTGTCGGCGCCATATTCTAGATCATCTGCGATTATTTGCTGCATGCGCAAAACGGGGATCGGTGTTCCATCTTTCTTTCCGACTTCGGTTACTACCTTAAAACCATGGGCTTTAGCACTTTGAATGGCACGGCGCCGTTCTTTGGCGCTGAGGGGGATAGTGCCATCAGATACCTCAATACCGGTAAAGCCAAGTTCAGCAGCGCGCTGAAGGTACGATTCCAGCTTATCTTGCCACATAGCAATCTCGAACAGTGTACCTCCGGGGTAAACGTCCACCCCATAGAAACGAATTAGTTTAATTTTGTCGCGGAGCACCGATTCCGGGTAAAGAGCCGATGTGCCAAAGGTGAGCTTGATGATGTCTATGTAGTCACAGGCCAGCTCCAACAGATCGCGTGTTTCGCTCAGTCCTAACCTCTTGTCTAGCAACATGGTATAACCGGTCTGGCGTGGTTTGTTACTGTGTCCGGGCAAGGGAAACCCAGATAGTGTATCCCACCAAGCCAAACGCGGTTTTTGCATTGACAAAGCGCCTCACTCCTCCCATTCTTGCAACTCTATGTAAGTTATTCACAGGAGTCCGCAGGAGTGACAAAGGAATGTGCGAGTGGGCAAAAAAAATCCTGCCTCACCTCTGCCAGTATTTTAGAAACCAAGAGAATGAAGAAGCTGATGATTCATAAAGGCGATTTAATGATTAAACTTTAAAATTGGGGAAAAAATATTAATAACCGATAAGGAGGTGATTCAGTGGATAATCGGAATTGGTTAAGTCCATTCCACAATAACTTTTGGGGTGATCGTTTCTTTAATCAACTGGTTCCGAAAAGCTTTACTGACTTTTTTAGAACCGGTAATTTCGGACCTTCAATTGACCTTCAAGAAACAGATAGTGAAATTGTGTTGCAAGCCGATCTTCCAGGGGTAAGCCGAGAAGATCTTGACATTACCGTGGATGAAAATGTGGTTTATCTTAAAGGAGAGACTAAACGGGATGAAACCCGGGAAGAGAAAGGGTATCATTTAACAGAGCGGCGTTACGGTAGCTTCCAACGAACTATTCCTCTACCAACAGAGGTTAAGTCCGAACAGGCAACCGCCTGCTATAAAAATGGGGTGTTGGAACTACGGATACCCAAGGCGGAAACCGCTAAAAGACGAGGATTTAAACCGAAGATTAAAGCAGATGAGCGACCGCTTCAGTAAGGTGAGCATAGCTATTGCTGTTCATCGCTTAAGAAGACCCGAAAGGGTCTTCTTTTTAACAAGGGGTTATTTTCTACTATAAAAGGAAAATTAGAATAGCTTTTGTTTGGTAATTTATGGGGGAAGGGAAAGCCTTCTTAAAGTATTCCTCTCATTGACACTTGCTTTTGGCTATAATATAATTATGTTATATAGTTGCTATTATTATGGGAATTGGATAATTTAGAAAGGAAGGTATTAAAGGAGCAATGAGAAACTAATCCATTCTTTGCTTAAAGTTAACAACACGATGGCTTTTTTTATATTTAAGCTGGATTGGATAGGTGCGCCTTTAATTAATACTTTCTTTTCTAAAGCGTTTAAAATGACATGTTGGAAGAATGTTGTTTTTTAATAGGTCTGATTTTTTAGCCGGGTTTAAAATTGCGAAGAAAGAAAGTTGTAAGGAGCATAGGTATCCTCTCCAGCAGATCTGGAGGGGATTTTTATGTTAGTGGCGCAAATGAATGGAGTCACAAAATATTATTGCGATCGATTGATCCTGAAAGTTGATGATTTTAAAATCTATAAAACTGACAGGATAGGCATAGTAGGGCTGAATGGTTCGGGAAAGACCACCTTCCTTAATATATTAACCAAGAGAGTGGCGTCCGATGAGGGGAGGGCGGCGATCTATGGAACTTATGCCTATATAACGCAGCTTGGGGAGGAAGAAAAAACCGAAATAGATGGTTATGCGGCCAGCAGATTTGGAGTAAGCGGTTTACAGATGGAAGGTTTAAGTGGGGGCGAAATTACTCGGCTTAAGCTCGCAAAGGCCTTAGGTAAAGATAATGCTCTAATTATTGGGGACGAACCGACCAGTAATCTGGATCGGGAAGGAATAGAATTACTCCAAAGGGAGTTGACACAGTTTGATGGCGCTATTCTCGTAGTCTCCCATGACCGGGAATTTTTGGATAAAGTCTGCAATACCATTCTTGAAATTGAGAACGGAGAGGCGCGGCTTTATAAAGGTAATTATAGTGAATATAAAATCTTAAAAGAAAAAGAAAGAGAACGGGCGACATTCGAGTATGAACAGTATGTTTCGGAAAAAAACAGGTTGCAGGAAGCTATAGAGCAGAAGAAGAAAGAAATTAGAGCTGTGAGAAAAGCTCCGAAAAGAATGGGAAATTCTGAGGCCAGACTTCACAAAATGGACGCTAAGATTGCCAGAGCGAAACTTGAAAGACGGGTTAATGCCTTTAGAACCCGGATGGAACAACTTGAGGCAAAAGAGAAGCCGAAGAAATTACCGGAAATCAATGTCGATCTACAAAAGACCAAACAACTTTATTGTAAAGTGGTATTAAGCGCTGAACGGCTGGACAAAAAGTTTGGAGACAAAGTGATTTTCCAGAAGGCTGAATTCAAGGTAGTTAATAATAGCAAAACTGCTCTTATTGGTCCCAATGGAAGCGGTAAGACTACGCTTCTTAAGATGATCATAACTGGCGATGCAGCAATAAACAGAGCTAAAGGCATTAAAATAGGTTACTTCAGCCAGGATATAAGTATTTTAGAAAGTAATAAGACCTTACTGCAGAATGTGATGGAAAACAGTATCTATGATGAAACATTTGTAAGAATTCTCCTTGCCCGGCTCCTCTTTAAGCAGGAAGATGTGGTGAAAAATACTTCTTTATTAAGCGGCGGGGAAAGGGTAAAGGCGGCGTTGGCTAAAATAATCGTCAGCGATTTTAATTTACTGGTGTTAGACGAACCCACTAATTATCTGGATATCTATTCAATGGAAGCAGTGGAGGAAGCAGTATTAAACTATCAAGGGACTGTGCTCTTTGTTTCTCATGATCGAAGGTTTGTCAAGAATGTCGCCGATCATATTATCGCGATCGAAAACCAGAAGACCAGATGTTTTGAGGGAACCTATGAAGAGTACTCTATAAAGAAAGAAGCATCTCTCCAAGATGACAATAACCATGTAGATAGAATGATCCTTCAGCACCGCATGACAGAGATTGTGGGGAGATTGAGTATGCCATCCAAAAATGACGACATTGAAGCCCTTGATCGGGAATACCGACAAATTCTTAAAGAGTTAAGACGGTTGCCATAAGGAGGAATGGGAGTTTTTAGGAAATTGAAAAGGGGAACTGTATGATTCAGAGAATAGATATATGAGTTGATGGCTATATCACCCAGTACCTGGAGATCCTGAAGTCCCAATTTGTTAATCTAAGATCTTATACTGCTTTAAAGTGGAGGTTTGGATGAAAAAGCGAATTCTAATTATTGATGATGATCCCGAACTCTGTAGATTGTTAAAAAAATGCATGGAAACTGAAGGCTATGAGGCGGATCTTGCTCATAATGGGAAGACAGGTCTGGAATTAGTAAAAAAACAGGAGTATCATCTGATTATCCTTGATCTGATGATGCCGGAGATGGATGGGATAACTACCCTTAATCATATTCGAAAAACGAAAAATACCCCGGTCCTAATCCTTACGGCCAGAGGCGAGGAGATGGATAAAGTATTGGGCTTAAAATCAGGGGCCGATGATTATCTAACCAAACCCTTTAGTTTGTCGGAATTGACGGCCAGGGCGCAATCATTAATCCGTCGATATGTGGAACTGGGCGCGGCGCCCGAAAAACCCCGGCGCATGGTTTTTGGTTCTCTGGTTATCGACCCGGCGCATCTGCGTGTGACTTACAATGAACAAGACCTGGCCCTTACCAGAAAGGAATATGATTTGCTCTACTTTTTGTCCTCCCATCCCGGACAAATCTTTACTAAAAAGCAGATTTACCAAAACGTATGGCAAGATGAGTATGCTTACGATGATAACAATATTATGGTGCATATTCGAAGGTTACGCAAAAAAATCGAACCCGACCCGGAGCGCCCTATCTATATTTTAACAGTTTGGGGTATGGGTTATCAATTTAATGGAGGAGCAGGCCATGAGTAGGGAACAGATAGGAGGTATGATCCTAGCACTCATCACCTTTGCTTATTTTTTTACGCGCCGACGGCAGAAGCGTTGCCGTATGGAGAAGATCCTGCATACCTTGGACGAGATTATGGCCGGTAATGAAAATCTTAGAATTTATGTGGGGGTTCACGAACCGATTGCTCCGCTAGCTTTTAGAATCAACCACCTGGTTGATTCTTACCAACAGGATAAAAACAAGTTAGTCCGTGCCGAACAGGCCAGGAAGCAGATGCTGGCTAATCTGTCACATGACTTGCGTACCCCACTAACTTCAGTGTTAGGTTATTTAGACGCTTTATGTGAGGGGATGGCCGGCCCGGAGGCGGAGGAGTATTTGCAGATTGCCAGGAATAAGGCCTATGCGTTAAAAGAATATATTGACGGGTTGTTTACGATAGCGCAGATCGAGGCCGATGAACTACAGCTTAATTTGGAGCCAATTGACCTATTTGAGCTGTTACGCAGCGAATTGATAGGGTGGATCCCGAAGTTACAGAAAGCGGAAGTAACGCTGGAAGTTCAAATTCCCGATGAGGAATGCTTTGTCATGGGCGATCAACACGCCTTAATCCGGGTTTTCCATAATTTGCTGCAAAACTCTTTCCGTTATGGCTGCGCTTATCATTTTCTTGGTGTGACGTCCTGGGCAGATGATACGGATGCCTATTTTGAGGTGTGGGATCGGGGCCCCGGGCTTTCGGCTCATGAAATCTCCAAAGTCTTTGAGCGCCTTTATAAGAGCGATTCTGCAAGGTCAAGGCCAGGTCATGGACTGGGTCTGACTATTGCTAAAGAACTGGTACAGAAGATGAAGGGTACAATATCCATGGAAAGTGCCCCTTATCTTAAAACCTGTGTCCGGGTTTCTGTACCAAAAATTAAGAAAAAGTAAGAAAGCTGTAAGCTCCATGTCAGATCTACCGGTTATAATCAAGATTGTTGGTTAAGGAAAACCGGGGTTACAAGGAGGGGTAGATTTGAAAGGAGCTTTTAAAATTATAATTTTTCTGGCACTAGGGTTGGCATTAACTGGGGCGGTCACCGGTCCCGCTTTTGCGATGGAACTGCCTTCGGCCGAGTTTCAACAGGCCAATGTTCAGTTGCTTCAACAACAGCAAGGCTTAACTTTAAAACCCAACGGCGCTTATTGGAGAAATTGCCTAAATGACACGGCGTATATTCTAACCGCGCCTACTCGTTGGCAGCGTACGGACTGGCTTAAGGCTTCTATAGTAACTGGGACCGCCCTGTTATTAGTTCTATCTGATGAACAAATCCGGGAGGTAGTTCAAACCAAGCGAAACAGGATTAGTGATGGGGTTGCGAATCTGTTTAGTTACGGTGGAGAACTACAGTTTATTCTGCCGGGATTAGGATTGCTCTATCTTTATGGCAGTATAAACGGGGAGGATAAACCTCTTCAGGCCGGTTTATACGGATTGGAGAGTCTGGTCATTACCTCTGGTCTGACGTATACTCTTAAGCTGTTAGGGCACAGGTGTCGACCGGGCGCCGGCGATAGTGGCGCTTGGGATGGTCCGGGTCTGTCCTTTGATGATGCTCATCTTTCTTTTCCTTCCGGCCATTCTGCCCTTGCTTTCTCCACTGCGGGCATTATTGCCGCGGTCTACGGAGAAGATAATTGGCTGGCGCCGGTGCTTGCTTATGGGATTGCCGGACTGACGGCCTGGTCACGGGTGAATGATGATCAACACTGGGCTTCGGATATTTTTGTCGGTTCAGTGTTAGGATATTTTACCGCCCGGGCGGTAGCGAGGAGACATCTACAACAGGCCCCAAATTTGAGCCTCTGGCCATCATGGAACGGTGAGGGGGTGGGATTCAACTGTAATTATAGGTTTTAAAAAGATTGAAGAGTTCCGAGCTGCGAAATGTATTTTCTAGGTAGTCGACCACCC
>DHOO01000136.1 GCA_002409975.1 Firmicutes bacterium UBA5388 | reverse complement strand
TTAAAGTCATGCGTCAGCTCTGAGCAGATGGGTAATGTTACTTTAATTAGAAATGCAGAAAAGCAGGAGAATGAAAGAACATCGGCGCGGTTTATGGTAAACAAGCAATTTTATAGGTATTCTTAAATTCGGTTTTCTAAAAATCAATATATTGTGGTTAAATTAAATAGAATTATAAATTCCTTAGAATAATAAGAAATATAAAAAAGGCGGGGGAACCGCCTTTTTGTCCTATATCTCAATTTGACATCGGATGGCCTTTGGTGCGGATAAGGCCGGAGAAAGGCTTTGTGAGTAGAGAAATGAGGTTCATCTGTTGTTCAACTCATTTCTTTAATAATAAGATATTCCGGAGCAGCGAAAAGTGGTCCCAGGCAATTGGCATGATTATGCTTCATCCCATTGTACTTCAACTAGTCCGGTTAAAGCAGAAGTTAGATCGGAATGGAATTTTTGAGGGACACTTACCTTCAAATGTACCGAGGTTGCATATTTTTCGTTTAAAATCTTAGCTTCGTAAGTTTGTAAAAGATGGTTAACCACTGCTAATTGGGGATAGGAGACATTTAGAACTAAAGCAAAAGAAGGAATCAGCCGACTCCTACCGGCTTGTTCCAGGGTTTGGAGGGCGGTGGAATGGTAAGCATCGATTAAACCTCTAATCCCCAATTTTTTACCACCAAAGTATCTGGTGACAACGACCACCGTATTGGTTAGGTCCGTACGAAGAATCGCATTAAGAATAGGCCTACCCGCTGTTCCGGAGGGCTCTCCGTGGTCGTTAAAGTAGGTGACAGGATGCTCTCCGCACCCAACCCGGTAGGCAAAACAGTTATGAGTAGCTTGGGTGTGTTCTTCCTTGATCTGACCGACAAAAGCTTGAGCTTCTTCGGAAGTTGTCACAGAAGAGACCTGTCCGATAAAAAGAGAACGTTCAATCTTTTGCTCCCATCTACACTTGCGAGCTACGGTAAAATAAACGGTATCCATTTTTCCTCCTGAAAATTATATTAATACATCATTCCCCATTAATTAGTTGTTTTCCTGTTTAACTCTGAACATAAATCGCGAGAGAAGGGTCTCAATCTCTCTTTTAATAGTGACAGCAGGCTGATGTCATCGCATCAGCCTGCTGTTAGTGACGGAGCAAGATCAAATTATTTTTTAATGATCACCCGGGCGCCAACGGCAATGAAATCGTAAAATTCTTCCACATCTTTGTTGCTTAATCCCACACAACCCCAGGTCCAATTTGATCCAAAGGAAGGCTTGTCCCCCCCATGAATACCGATTCCGCCTCCTAATTTAGTATATTGTAGTGGGGTAATCCCCTTCTTATTCGCGGCCACAATCTGCTTATAAGTCCAGCGATCAATTAGTTTTTTATCAAGCCCCCGGCTGGCATCTTCAATCGTCGGATAGCTAAGTCTCAGCCAGCGTGTGCCAAGATACTCGTCTTCAGGATTTAGTACGGATTTTTGGGTAATATAAAAAGTACCTTCAGGGGTTTTATGGTCACCTGCTATTTCCTTATCACCGGAACCCCCATCACCAAATTCGGCATGATACGTCTTTAGCCAGATCCCATTATGCAAAATTGATAGACTATGGGCCGATTTTACTACCAAGACAGATAAACCGGTAGGAGAAGAAATTCCCTTTTCCTGAAGAATAACTGCTAGCGGTTTTTCACTATTTGGTGTTTGCTTCTCATTTGAAGGCCGCGCCGAAAGGAGGAAAACTTGTCCAGGGAGAATTAAATCCGATTTGAGCATATTTACGGTTTTCAGTTCTTGAACCGATGTTTTATATCTCCGGGCAATAAGAAAGAGAGTATCACCTTTTTGGACAGTATATCTTTGGGGCGTAAAGTTATCTCCTCTTGGCCGGGAATTACGACTAACATTAGGTTGAACAGGAGTATTCACTCTTCTTTTGCTTACGTGCGGAATAGTATCTGTTTTAGAGAGTGAGCTGGTAAGACTCTGCTGTTCGCTGGTGGGCATTTTGTTAGCGGGTTCCCCAGTAAAAATTGGGCGCGCTTTGATGGCGAGAAACGGAAGAAGAAATAGAGCGCAGAGCAAAAACAGTTTTGTAAATGGTCGTTGTAACAATTGTTGTCGCCTCTTTTCGTCAAAATAGACACAGAAGATTACATAATTATTTTAACATAAGATCTTATGACCTTTTTGCGGTAATTTTTGGTCGAGGAGAAGAAACTAGATAGGAAGTAAGTTGTTTTGAATTATTTTGGGGAAACTACCTCTTACAAACATTTATTGCTAGGGGGATTTTTGTGGACAATTTTATACGAAAAATTGTTATGCTCTTAATACTTGTAGTTTCGATGCTGGTAACCTTGGATCAAGGTTTTTGCCCCAAAAACACCCGCTGGGAGAAGGAGTTATCAGAAGCTAGAGTTGAGAAGAAGACCCATCAAAGTGACTTAGAAATAGAGAAAAAGCATCCCTTTGGTAATCCAATAGATGAAAATATTAGACTATGGTGGGAACATAGTCCTGAGTTTCAAAGTTTTTGTTTTAAACATCGAGCTACGATTAGGATTGCCGCCTTTCAAACAACCCTTCCCGATCCACTCCCCGGTGAAGAACATAATATAAGTCTGGCGGCGAGTATTATCGCAGGAAAGGTGATCGCTCCGGGGGCAATCTTTTCTACCGATTTGGGTATTGGGCCACGCACTATTGAACGTAATTTCAAAAAAGGACCGGCCTATTATGGTTCTCAAGTTATTCAGACAGTTGGAGGAGGAATATGTAAAATTGCCAGCACCCTATATAATGTTGCTGTTCTAGCGGACTTAGAAATTATCGAACGGTGGGCCCATTCAATGCTTGTTCCCTATGTCCCTCCCGGGCAGGATGCAACGATTGCCGCCTATAAAGATTTTAAATTTCGCAATAATACGGATTCTCCAGTAATTATATGGGCGGAAAGTAAGGATAATACTTTATATATGGCGCTTTATGGCGGAAAAAAACCACCCAAAGTGACCTGGCATCATGAAATTTTGGACCAATGGAAAACAAAAACAATTTACCGTAATAACTATAATTTAAAGCCCGGAGAAGAGAAGATCATTCTTGCCGGGGCAGATGGGATGAGGGTCAAATCGTGGTTAACGATTGAAAAGCCAAATGGAGAAAAAACCATTAAAAAGCTAGGTGTGGATTATTATTATCCGATGGCGCGGGTGATCGAACGTAATCCTAATAATTAAGCAATACCGGCTTGGTGAATCGACAAGCCCCAGAGGTATTTTCCGGATTGGCCAAATAAAAGCTTAAGGTAATTATGCAATTCTTAATTAAGAAGCCGAATTAGCAGCCACCAAAATGATCCCGATAATAATTAAAGAAGCGCCGATCGTTTTTAACAGTGTCAACTTCTCTCGTAAAAAAAAGCATCCCGCGCAGATTGTAATTAGAGGAGAACCGGCCAGCACTAAAGCAGTCTGACCAATGTCTCCTTTTTTAATTGCCGCATAATAGGCTAAATCTCCGGCAAAAGTAGCCAGAAAAGCCTCGGCTGCCAATAGCAACCAAGTACGACTGGGAAAGGTGACGATTCTTTTATAGCTATCACTGCCGATTAGCCAACCTGTCACCAGAAGAACGGTGATTAATGTTCTAGCGGCTAAACCATCAAAAGTTCTAATGCCTCTTAAACCCAATTTACCAAAAACCGGGGCCAGACCCCAGCAAACCGCGCCAAATAAAGCAAAGAAAAACGGACCCAAGTAACCACTCCCTCACTGCTTTCGAGAGTATGATTGTTGTTTTAATATCTATTCCGGAGCGAAGGAATAAATGAGAACTATATGATGCGCAGCGGTAGATCGCCATTCTGCTCCTTGCTCCCTTTATCTCCTGCAGATGGGGATCGTTAGAATCTGGTAATTCACAGTAAAAACCTATACAACACTGT
>DHOO01000092.1:75985-92768 GCA_002409975.1 Firmicutes bacterium UBA5388 | reverse complement strand
CTCGTCGCAATTTTCATCCTTTCGTGTGTGCGGGCAGTAGCCAGCATGAGCGAATACCTAAAACCCGATTTTCGGCAACTCATAGACAGACTTCCACCCTGGGCTACCCGGTTCTTTCAAGAATGGTTCCATTTCTGCGGCTGTTCTTAAAGTAACTTCTTCTACCGGTGGTACTGTTCCGGCTGGGAAAACTTCCATAATCTGGTCAATGACTAAAGTTAAATATTTGAGGATGGCGGCAATCGGTCTCTTGGCCTTCGCAGCAGTTGACAAGCTTGGTTTTCCTACTACCCCTTCTGGAGTAGCCGCCCTCTCAATGGCCATATGTCCCTCTCCTTCCGACCAACGATGCGGACGGCGGAAAGGTTCTACGGATTTATCGAAGTGACCGTCAGGAAGATACCCTTTACCCTCAGCATCTACAACTACACTCATATCAATCATCCCTTGAGGGAACATTAACAAACCAACCGAAGTTTCGGCTTCATCAGCATGGACAAAATGGGTCTCAAGATTGTTTTGCCGATCAACCGGATAGAAGAATTCCCTTACCGCCCGGTGCCAGTCCATAACCTGGAAGATACCTGGCAGATGATATCTTTTCATGAATTCCTGTAAGGCAGCTTCCAGCATCCAGAGGTGACCGTGATTATTGATGATGATCTGTTTCCGGAACCCATCGTTCCATAATCCAAGCATAACATTAATCATGGTTTCACGGACAACCTCTTCCGGCATAATTACCGTTCCCGGCATCCCTAAATGATGATAGGGATGTCCGCCGTAATTCAACGGCGGAAACGCCAAATTCACAGGGCAACCTTGTTTTACTGAATATCTGCGCACACCTTCGCAAATTTGGGTTACCATAAAAGTATCTAAACCGCTGTTCGCATGAATTCCATGGTTCTCGGTACAACCAACCGGAATCAACACGACATCGTTTTTTCGACGATTCTTTACTAATTCATTACGAACCGTGTTTTGAATATAAGTGCCTGGCTTGCCTAGCTCCGACTCAGATGGGATCCCATATTCCGCTAAAATCTCATCGATCTCCACCTCTGAAGCATCCCAGATCTTTTTCTTTAAGCGTCCAACCGTATTATCCTCAAAGATAATTGCCGGACATTCAGTAGTCAACCATATTTTATCTTTGTCTGCCATTGTCAGTTCCCCCTTAATAATTTTAAAGGATGGTAAAAAGGATAATATATGAATTAAGTAAGGGAATTCCATAATTGCCTTGGCATCAATTTAACCATAATATATAGTGTTTGGCTTGAATTAAGGTAGTCGTTCACGCTGGCTACCGCCTGTAAACGTAAAGTAATGTAAATCAGAGCCAGGTGAATCGAGAAGCATCGTAGATTTTTCTTGTGGTTAAATTTAAAATCAATTAATTATGCAATTCCTTAGAATTAAGTATAAGCTAGACCTTTTTACCATCCAAGTTCCAGGTTAAACTAACCTTTTTATCCAGATATACGATATTAGCTTATCTTAAAGAATTTTATCACTTCATAACACAAGTGATCTTGCAATCAGTACGATTAGTACGTAGCGCAATAATATTCTCCGGAACTTCATCCAACCCAATTTTCTTCGTGATCATCGGAGTCATATCCATACCATCAGCCATTGACTCGATCACTCTGGGGAAAGTGCCGTGTCCGGAGTGCCCTTGAGCGCCAACGATCCGGGCTCTCCGCACTTGTAAAACCTCTCCTGTTACCGGCATCTTAGCTTCAGCTCTAGCCACTACCACTACTGTACTATTGAGGGTACGCCCTTCCCAAATGGCCTGTTCAATTCCGGGATAAACTATGGTGGGCAAGCCTGTGGCCTCTAGATATAAGCTGGCGCCCATCCCATCTGTTAATTCCAAAACTCTGCTGGTAAAGTCTTCTTTCGTCGGGTCAATAATATAATCGGCGCCCAGTGTTTTACCTAGCTCAGCTCGTTCTTTCATCGGTTCAGAGAGAATCACTCGGGCAGCGCCCATTCGTTTCATAATAGCACAGGCCGCTACTCCGATTGGTCCACCGCCGCAAATGACTACATTATCACCGGGACGAATGCCACCGCCACGTTCAACTACTGCATTATAAGCCACGCAGGTCGGCTCAACTAAGCTACCGGATAAAAACAAATCGGTGCCAGAATAACGTTTCTTGAGTGGTTCTAGACTCCAAACGACCCGTGAAGGCACAACCACATATTTGGTGAATGCTCCATGAATATTAAACCCGAGTTCATCAAGCTGTTCGCAATGGTTAGGATAACCATCAGCGCATGGTTTACATTGACCGCACC
Source organism: Firmicutes bacterium UBA5388 (assembly GCA_002409975.1). Classification (GTDB taxonomy): domain Bacteria; phylum Bacillota; class UBA4882; order UBA10575; family UBA10575; genus UBA5388. The sequence continues at coordinate 90,452 of DHOO01000092.1, read as the reverse complement.
ACAGCATCTCCTCGGCGGTAACAGGTTCTCCCGGAGTAAACGGTTTGTTAGTTCTTTTGCTAATCGCCCCTGGTCCAGCTTTTACTACCACCCCAGAGAACTCATGGCCCAAAATAGCTGGAAAACCTGTTAACCCCGGGTAGAAGATATAGCCATTGTCATCAGGTTGGGCCATATGGACATCGCTACCGCAAATACCACAGGCTTTGACCTCAATCAATACTTCTTCTGGACCCGGCTCCGGAATCTCATGATCCAATATTTCCATTCTTGGGTTACGCCAGACCTGGCTTCCTAAATACGTCTGTTTCTTATCGATGTCCTTAGAACCAAGCTTAAATTCTGGTTTTGGCTGCCAATCCGCCAGTAAGGTTACTCCTCTCATTTTACCCATAACTTTCATCTCCTTATTTTTTGTTTTCGTCCATAGGAATCATTTAGCTTATAAACCGTAAACGTTTTAAATTATAAATATAAAATACTTTTAGCAAAAATCATTTCTTAATCTATACTGACAAATTTTCCGGTTTGAAGCGAATTAAGGGCGGCATATCCCATCTGAACAGAGACTAATCCGTCAATTCCACCCACTGATGGTTCGGTGTTATTCCTAATACAATCAATAAATTCGGCCATCTCCGCTAAGTAAGAATCCTTATATCTTTCTAGGAAGAAATTGAGTAACACATCCCCGCTGATCGCGCCTTTAGTATGAAGTACAACCTCTGTAGGGGTTTTATTACCTACTAAAATAGTCCCTTTTGAGCCGTGAATCTCAATTCGCTGGTCATAACCATAAACCGCTTTTCGGCTATTATCAATCGCGCCCAGCGCTCCATTTTTGTACTTGAGGGTAACAATAGCAGTATCAATATCTCCTGCTTCTCCAATCGCCGGATCGATGAGGCAATCGCCCACCGCCATTAACTCCTTTACTTCATCCCCTAGTAAAAAACGGGCCATGTCAAAGTCATGAATCATCATGTCCAAAAACAAACCCCCGGATACCTTGACGTAGTCAAGGGGCGGAGGAGCCGGATCTCTGCTCGTGATACGAACCAGATGGGGAGTTCCAATTTCTCCACTCTCAATTAACTGTTTAGCCTTTCTGAAACTGGGATCAAACCGTCGATTAAAACCAACCTGTAGTTTAACCCCTGCCTTTTTGACGGTAACCAATGCCTGATTTATACGGTCGATCTCTAAAGCAATCGGTTTCTCGCAGAAAATATGTTTCCCCGCAACAGCAGCTTCCTCAATAATTTGCGCATGCGTATCCGTAGAAGAACAGATTACCACTGCATCAAGATCCTTCCTTTGCAGCAAGTCATGGTAGTCAGTTTCTACAGAAGAAATTTCTAGTTCCGCAGCAACCTTACGAGCAGCCTCCTCGATAATATCAGAGATGGCCACTAACTTGGCTCCGGGGATTAGATACTTTAAGTTGCGAGCGTGAATTCTCCCAATCCGGCCAGCGCCGATCACCCCTAAACCTACTTTTCCCACTATCTTTCCTCCCTCCTTGATCTTGATTTTAACTGGTTTTTCTAGTAATTAAAACCGGATCTAACAGTATTTTTCTCCCGCTAGAATACCCCCCTCCTTTGATTAACTCCATCAAAGTGGAAAAAGCCAAACTCCCCATGTCATATTTAGGTTGAGCTACAGTTGTCAGTTGAATCTCCGGCAAGGAAGCAAACTCAATATCATCAAAGCCAACCACCGCAATATCTGAAGGGATACATAAACCATTTTCTTTGATCGCCTGAATGGCGCCGAGAGCTAACAGATCATTAGCGGCAAAAACCGCGGTTGGCCGCTCTTTCAATTTTAGGAACTGATTCATGATATAATGCCCGCTGTCACGTTTAAAACTACCGGTTTTCACTAAGGAATCGTCAAATTTTAATCCATTATTTTTTAAAGCCTGAGTATAACCCTGCAATCGTTCCTGGTTAGTTGATATATCCTCCTGCCCACCAATAAAAGCAATGCGCTGATGACCGCGTTGTATTAAATACTCCACCGCTTGTTGACCGCCGCGAATATTATCGATTATAATACAAGTGCTATTGGCATGGTTGATCACTCGGCTAATAAAGATGGTATTCATCCCACTGTCAAGGATCTTTTTAAGATGAGACACTTCTTCTGAACTGGGAGCGATAATTAACCCATCAACCTGTTTTTGCATTAAGACGTTTAGATAGCGTTCCTCTCGTTCTACATTCCAGTTGGTATTACAAAGAAATATGGTATATCCGGCTTCTACAGCCGTATCTTCTATCCCCCTCGCTACCTCAGGAAAAAAAGGGTTTGTAATGTCGGGAATTATTAAACCTATAGTTTTGGTTTCTTTCTTGACCAGGCCCTGAGCAATAGCATTAGGTTGATACCCCATCTCCATAGCAATCTTTATAATTCTTTTTTTGGTCTCTTCATTTATTTCCGGATGATTATTTAATGCTCTAGAAACTGTAGCATACGAAACTCCAGCTTTTTTAGCAACATCTTTAATAGTTGGAATATCAAGCATCCTCCTGTCGTAAACGTTTACAAGTATATTATAACAAATCATTTTCTATAAAGCAATAGTTTTTTAAAATCTGCTTTTAATTCTTTCTGGGGAATATTTCCTTTTCTCATGCTTGATTTAGCCACAACGAATAATCTACAATGCTTATCGAGACGCCTGGTTTGGTTTTCAAAACATCCAGGACTCTATTGCTGTTAGCTATTTAGCACTCTAAAAACAACTATGGTGTTTTCTAATCTTTGATCCTGAAATTTCCGGAAATTGCATTATGATCAGAGATTTGTCTCCCTTCACTTTCTTCCATACCCTCTAAACCTGGGAGTTCACTCCGGGCAAAAATTGTCTGAGCGACTGCGGGCTCAGAGCAGCTCATTCCCTTTACAAAGAACCAATCTATGTTCATCCGCAAGTCTCCCTTGCCGTCAATAGACTTTCTCCTCGTTATTTTCCCCGGTAGATTCGGAGCTTTATAATCATAACCATAACTTTCAACAAGTTTAAAGAGAGGTTCATATTTTTCAGGAGCATTGATTCTATCGGTTTCGCTTTTAAAAATCTCGTACATTCTTGCAGACTCGGATGGAATCGAACCATCAAATGTATTTGTATTCATATCACCGGCAATAATGACAGGAATATTTTCAAACTGTTTTTCAGCCTGCTCCAGGATAACTTTCATCTGAACCTCCCTTCCCTCGGGAGATACTCTGTTCTCAAGATGAGTACAAATAAGGCCAATCTCTTTGTCATAAATCATTGTTTTAGCAAAAAGCGCAATTCGTGTTCCGAATCTTTTCTGTTTATCATTAAACCAATCATATACTAGCGGCAGTCGTAAAATCATAGGATCATACAGTTTATGGCGAGACATGATTGCATTACCATGAAAAGCCTCTTTGTTTTTTCCGTAAGCAATAAGGTTATTTTTATAACCGATTGTGAGTTCCATAAATTCTATACCAAAAACATAATTCATCTGCAGTCTTTTTGAAAGTTCCGCAGCAGTATTAATATTTCCAGTTCTTAACAGGCCATAGTCTAATTCATTAAAGAAAACAATCTCTGCTTCTTTGAGCGCTGGATGATACCTCATATAGGCTTCAATCTCCTCACAGTAGGTTCCTCTTTCTACATTGAACAGGACCATCTTTAAACTATCCCCCGTTGGGTTCAAGTTATCATAGATATTAACTAATTCCAGTTCATCCATCTCAGGTAAACTGGCTAAAGCCTTCAAGCTTGTAGTATTTACTGCTATTTCTATAGCTTGTTTAATTCTATCTTCATCTATAATTACCATAAGCGCCTCCATCTTTTCAAAAAATATTAATGAAAAGGCATGTGCGTCTTTTTAGTTATATACTTAGGTTGAACAACACATGCCTTTCATTCTAACCTCTTAAGCTATCCTATTCCCCTATATCAATTCACGAGTCTTATCTGTTCTTGATAATACTCTGTGACCTTTTATGGAGCTTAAGCGGGTTAAAGTAATTATACATTTACTTTTTGATTGTAACAGAGTCTAATATCCCACTGAATCCATCATCCGCGCCTTCCCACCCCACTAGATGTCCGGAATCCTTTTCAATAGCTTTAATCGTTAAGGTATCCGGTGTCACTTCTATTTTCATATAATGGTGAACAGGATGGGTGGAAGCTCCCTCGCTAATATCCGGATTATTCTTTCTAAATGCCAACCAGGAACTATCTCCAACTTCTTCTATTGGATATAAGTCCCTATTCTGCGCTCCAGCGCCAGCGCTAGTGATGAATATTGTACCTTTACCCACAGTGGCTTCCCCACATCTTCCCGACCCTTCTTCTACGTATGCATTATCTAATCTATAATATCTGGCTTCTCCCAGTTCTGTTGTAACTTTAGAACGGAAACCTCTGATATTCTTTGTGCGCTCATAGTTATGATCATGAGCAGTAAACACAACATCGACTGCTCCGGATGTATCGATAATATCTACCAGATCACCTTCCCGCATTAGACCGGCGGTCTCTAAAACGTCATGCATATGACCGGTGCTGGTAGTATAGATTGAATGATGAAGTAAGACGACAACCCAATCAATTTCTTCGGCTTCCTTGGCTTTTTTGGCTTTTGCTAAATCATTTTTAAACCATTCAAGCTGTAGCCTGTGTAATTCTTGATTTGGATAACCAGACATTAGCGAGATAATGTGAACATTTCCGTAGTTATATGCAAACCAGTATTCTTCATACCCCTTATTATTAAGGTCAGGCCAGCCCTTCATTGCTTTTACAGGAAAGTTAAACATGTTCCACCAAGTAGGCGCTAATCTTTCATGATTACCATGTACATGAATCATTGGATATCTGGCTAACAATTCTTTACTATTAGACTTACCATCAACTCCATAATTAAACCAGGCGTCATATTCAATAAAGGCCCCATTTCCACCATAATCACCAGTAAAAGCCGTAAAACCAGGCGCTCCTGTCTTGGCGCTCTCATCAAGAATCTTTAAAATATCGCCATTTAAGTCATTAAAGATATCATATTGAGCTTTGGAATCACCATATACCATAAAGGTAAATATATCTGGTTTTACCGGATTGGTTTTAAAAGTATAGATTTCCGATTTCACCGGATTGGGTCCTTTGCTTTCAGCATAATATTCATAGAAGGTATCCGGCGCTAAGTTTTTTAAGACAATATTATACGCATGAGCTTCTGTAGGTCCCATATAAAAATATGTCGGTTTCTGTTTGATTGCTTTGAACTTTACTGCGCCTTTTTTGCGTAAATAGACTACTCCTTCAGTTGAAGAAGTATTGGCAAGCCAGTTAATAGAGAGAGTTTGTTTTTTTCCGGTAACTTTATTCGGATCACACCAAGTAAGATTGATATTCATTTTATCGCCCTTGATCGACTTCATCTCTCCAGGCTGCATTATGACATCATCAATTAAGGGACGATATTCCATTATATGAGGGTGATGCATTCTAAAGCCTAACTTGTTTTCTTGTTCAGTACCCCAAGTATAACCACAGGTTATCCAAATACTATCTTTGTAAGCGGCAACAGCATGCTTCTGGGTAGCGTAGGGTAAGTCGCTTTTTCTTAGGAAAGTATCTGTTTCAATAGTATACTCATATACGCTTGGCAGAAATTCCCCCATGTTTCTCCCGCCGATGATGTATGCTTTCCCATTAACTGCCGCTACAAAAGGAGCATCTGTAGGCGCGGGTAGATCGCTTAACTGCTTCCATTGAGTACCTTTTGGAGCATTCGGGTCAAAGACCCAAGCCATGGTGCTGGCTTCGCCTTCCTCATCCTCATCGATTGTCTCAGCAATGGATACTCCCCCACCGAAAATATAGAATTTATTGTCGATTACCACGCCGGAATATCCATAGTCAACTAGAGATGCAGGGGGCACTTCATGATCTATGCTATCCAATTGTATAAATTTCTCGATAGTAGGATCGAAAATGGATATAAACCCATCCTCACCTAAAAGAACAATATAATCTTTCCCACTGATGTTCATTTTGCCCCAGGAGCCTGTATTCCAGTTCCCGAGGACACCGATGTCTTTCATGGTGGTTATTTCCATCTTTTCTCTATCGAATCTTTGCATTCTTTTTTTGGCGGCAATGTAAATGTAAGGGCTATCCTCGCTAGTAATGAATGCTGTAGATTTATAGTAGTCTTTACCTGTTCCGATATCTGTATATCCCTTTTCCCCGGTTTTTAAATTAATCCATTCTATATTGGGGAAATCTACAAAATCCTTTATTCCATCCTGTCCCCATCCAAGATAATGCGAATAATAGGCTCTACCGCCCGTAATCCACATTATATCGCCGACTACCGTATTACTGTGACCTCTCCGAGGGTGAAACAGATTACCGTGTAGCGTCATGATTTGATTATCATTCTTGGTTAGCGCTACTACGGTATTACTTCCCAGCAGCGTAACAATCATAACAAAAGTTATGGTTAACAACATTATCCTTTTTCTCATAATAATTTTACACCATCCTTTTTCAAATAATAGTAAACACAAAACAACTGAACGAAGATACTAAATAGTTATAATCTACATTACCTCCCTAATTATGGCATTTAAAAACAAATCACCTCCTTCCATTCCTAAAGGGGAACGTTCCCATTTTATCTTCTCTTTAAAGAAAGTTATTAATTTAAGATAGTCCATTGCTTAGAAAAGTGTGGATATCTGTTATAGAGCACCTTTTCCTCAAGCGCTTTTACGACCCTATTAATAAAATTGATTTATGTATTTTTCCACATCGGCACGTGTTCCTTTAAAAGGCCCCGGGGTTTCCATTTTCAAAGACACTAGCGCAGCGGCATAAAGAACAGCCTCTGCAGGTCCCCTCTTTAGTCTTTCAGTGATATAAGCACTAAAGCAGGTGTCCCCTCTGCCGGTTCTTCCAGAAAGGTTTCGGGGCTTTAAAGGTGCCATGTAATAATCACTTCCGTCGTAGACGAGCGCTTCAGTATTATAAGTAATCATTATTTCCATCGCACCCCAGCGGTGTAAGAGCTTTGCGGCTTCTCTTCTGTCCTTTAGACCGGTCATGATTTCTGCTTCCGCCGCATCGGTTTTAAGGAAATGAATATATGGCAAATACTCCAACTTTTCCTCCCAGTCTTCAAAAATCATTTCACCGTTGATATTTTTGCGAAGAAAGCCTTGGACATCCACTGCAACTTTCCCTCTCTGAGAAAGAGCTTTTATTATTTCACCTTCATAATCACCTGCAATCAGCCCTGCTAAATGGTATATCTCCGAATCCACCTTAGGGACATCTTCTATTTTAAATGGGTCAGCAACACTTAGGGCGGTGCAAATTCTTCTCTCCCGATCGGCGCTTAAATAATTGTTCCGTATAGAAGTAGCTTTGCTGGAGTTAACAGTGTAGAGATCATTTCGAGGGACATTAAAGATACCTTCCATATCGCTAATTTGTTCCGATGTTTTGGTCAATATACCGGTTTTATTACCCCCCGCCATCGCTGAGTAGCCTGAATACACTACTGCCCCTCCATACATCTTTGTCACCTCACCATCATAGATTATCTCATCTATTGAAACATGACCGATGATAAGGGTATCATATTTCTTTTTAATCATTTTCCTTCTCCTCTCAGTTTTTCCTGTAGCGATAGCATTATTTGTTTCATTTTAAAAAAAGTCCAGACTAGATGAAACGTGGAATTATAGAGCAAAGAATCGTATTTCTATCTGTTCTCTTTGTCCAATATATCTACTATTTCTATAAGGTTTTCTATTAAATAATCTGGTTTATGCACATTTTTATCGATGTTCGCATCATTTCGATCAGTGGAGAAAGACCTTATTTGTATCGCGATGGCAAAACCCGCTGCCTTTGAGCCGATGACGTCCTTAGTTATGGTATCACCTATATAAACAGCCTTTTCTGGCGACGACTTCATCTCCTCTAGAGCCTTTTTGAATATTCTGGGATCTGGCTTCCGCATCCCTTCAATACTTGAAAGCGAAACATACTCAAAAAAATCTCTTATCTTGTATTTGTTAAGAGAGTAATAAACTTGTGTATGACTCGGTGTATTACTGATCACTCCGAGCTTATACCCTCTCTTTTTTAATTCCTCCAGAGTCTGAACCGCTTCTTTTCTTATATCCCTCTCCATGCCTACTGTTTCCCATAAAAAAGCTAGTTGCTCACTGATCTTTCCTACCTGGTCCACAGACAAGTCAAAATCCTTGAGAACCCATTTATGCCATATCTCGGTGGGATGAGATTCAATGAAGGTTTTCTCAGACCACTCTTTATATTCCGCCATACCCTTCAACATAATCGGAAGAAAATCTTCCGGCGATAATTTTATATCGATAGAACCTTCTTCTAAACATTTAACCATTTGTTTTGCCGCCTCAGACCTTGTTTTTATATCGTAGAATACATTTTCAATAGTACCGCCCATATCAAATAAAACCGTGTCTATTCTCATGATGTCCTCCTAAAGATTAATAATCACTAGAATTCTAGCAGGATAATATCGGAATATCCAATAGGTCTTTAAACAATACCAGATTATAATCAGCTTTAAAATTACCGTTATAATTAAAAGAGATAGTAACCATCCCCACCTGATGAGCCCCTATTAACTCTATCTCATCATGGGCTACATAAGCGATCTCACCAGGTTCAAAACCTACCCGCCGGATATATTCCCGGTAGATGCCGGGATCGGGTTTGGAAATACCAATATCGATGGAAGATACCACTTCTTCAACAACACAGTCAAGGCCCAATTGCCTAAACCACATAGCCTTTTCTTCACCGGTCTGGACGGTATTGGTGATCATTCCCATTTTAATACCCATTTTGTTGAGCTCTAAAATCGTTTCTCGCTCAGTAGGATATAAATGAATAGCTCTGCTGAATTCGATTTCCTTTGCAATTACATTTTCTCTTGCTCTCTGATCGGACAACCCTATATAGTTAAGGTGTTCTTCAAGCATTTGTCTTTTGGATAAATCATTTCTCATGCAAAGGATCGAGAGCTCTTCATACTTAGTTACTGAAGCTTTCAAATCCAAATCCGGCAAATAGTTAGCTTTTATGTATTCACATATTAAATCCCCACCAACATTATCCCGATAATAAAGCACTCCATTTCCATCAAAAGAAATTGCTTTTAACATATCGTTACCCCCTGCTTTAGCCACGAGAGGAATTATCCTCCCGCGGCTAAAGTATTGTAGTAGTTATTATTTTACCGATTGACAATCATCCAAAAATCTCTAAGTTGTGGCATGTTTTCATAATTAAATTTCAAGTCTAGAGGCCACATATCCAATTTCCCGGCGGAAACGCCTTTTCCTTCAACATCAGACCTCGTGGGCCATGCTCCCTCTACATTAAAAGGCTTAAAGCCGTCGCTCTTGCCATCGGCACCCCCTGACATATAGTGAATAAGCAACTTTGCAGCATTAGTATGGGGCGCATTGTCTACTACCAGCAGTATGGCAGGAAATGTAGTTCCTAGCTTCGGCTTCATTTCCTTTACCGACTCAATTAAGTATCCTTTAGACTTCTGCCGGATTTTACTCGATGTCCCTATGCCAATAGGCGGATTTTTCTGGCCTGGGGCGCCTACTGCCTGAATCATTTCGTCACTAGAGTTAGTGAGAATCAGATCATTTTTTGCTAGTCTTTTTATAAATTCGTAACCAGCATTTTCTGTGCCATTAAGTTTAATGTCTTGACCAAATTTTTCTTTATATGCTACCGCCATTTCATCTGAGTGTTTAACCATCGTCAGGAATAGCCCCATGTCCTCTGTGTTTGCCATGGGATCACTGATCATAATTCTACCTTTCCATTCCGGTGTAGTCAGATCCCACCAATTGGAAATAGGAGCTTCTTTGTATACTTCGGTGTTATAATAAATACTTCTAGCTTCAAAATAGGGAGCGAAGGGGTTCTTAAACTGCTGATCTATTTTTATGCCAATATCAGAAGGAACATAATTATGCAGTATTCCCTTTTCAACAAATTCATTGTATACAGTACCGTCTGGATCCTTTATAAATACCACATCCGCATTATAGAGGCCAGCACTATGCTCCCTTTCGACCTTTTCGATGATCTCACTTATCCTCATGTCGTAGAGATCTACTATTACTCCAGGATACTGTTCCTCAAAGGTCTTTTTTACATCATTGGTTCGACTGGACATAGAGTATAAAACCACTTTACCTTCCTTTTTTGCTTCTTCATACAATTTATCCGGATTGAATTCTTCGTTTAGTGCTGCCTTTTCTAACCAGGTTTCCTTTGGCTTATTTTTACCACCATACCGTGCCAGTACGAACGCTGCAGATAGAACCAGTATTACACAGACAAGAATTTTAATTTTTTTCAAGATGTTTCCCCCTCTTATTTTATTTAGAAATTAGAAAGAAATTAGCTTCGTCACCTCCTTTGCCATATTGTTTTCCCTAGACATTAAATAACAACTGCCCTGTTACTTTATCATAGACATTTATACTTTCTTTTACAAAAAATATCCAGACTTTTTGATCTAACTCAAATTTTACCTGACCGATAACTTTTGCTATAATAAACTTATCCTGTACCTTAAATTGAATCAGCGTCTCTGAACCTGCAGGCAGAACCGAGTATACTTGGCATTCAAGATAATTTTCTTTAAACTCATCGCTGATAAAAATGTGTTCGGGTCTCAAAGCAAGGGTTACCTCTTTTTTCTCTAAGCTGTCTTCACATTTCTTGTTCTCCGCTATCATTTCACCTAAAGGACTTACGACCTTAACTCCATCGCGATCTTTTACTAAGAGGCCATCAATAAAGTTGATCTTTGGGTTGCCTATAAAATCCGCCACTCTAACGTCAACAGGATAGTTGTAAATATTGTTAGCGGTATCTACCTGTACTATTTTGCCCTCGAAGAATATAGCGATTTTAGTTGACAAGGTCAGAGCTTCTACTTGATCATGGGTTACGTAAATGATGGTAGTCTTTAGTTCCTGGTGGAGCCTTTTTAACTCTGCTCTCATCTCTACCCTGAGCTTTGCGTCAAGGTTTGAAAGCGGTTCGTCCAGGAGAAGCAGTTTTGGTTGGGATACAATGGCTCGAGCAATGGTTACTCTCTGTTGCTGGCCGCCAGAGAGCTCCGAGGGATATCTGTCTATATACTCCCTTATCTGCAATCTTTCTAAAGCATCCTCAACTTTAAACCGAATTTCCTTTTTGGGGAATTTTTTAACCTTTAACCCAAAGGATACATTCTCATAAACCGTCATGTGGGGCCATAGTGCGTAGCTTTGGAACACAAAATTCAAACCTCTCTGAGAAGGGGGTGTATAAAAGCTCTTATCGGCATTTGTCACTATTTCATCGCCGATGATCACTTGGCCCTTTTCAGGAGTTTCTAAGCCTGCCACCACTCTTAAAGTTGTGGTCTTACCACATCCTGAAGGTCCCAAAAGCGTTAAGAAATCTCCCTCTTCTACCACCAGATCTACATCCTTTAATACATGGACTTTGCCATAATACTTGTTAATACCTTTAAGAATGACCTTGCTCATTTTTTATCCTCCTATTCCCTTTGTGATGTCCGCATCTCCCACTTTAAGCGAAATAAAATATACAGTTATGATTATTGCCGCTATCACCGTCATAATCGCATCAGCGAACTGGTGATAACCCGTATCCGTGTATGAAAAAGTGAGAGCTGTTAGGGTTCTGGTATCAGGTGTCACTAGCAACATCAGCAGATCCAGTTCCTTCATAGCACTAATGAATACTAAAAGAAAACCACTCAAAAAACCTTTCTTGGCCAATGGAAGTACTATGCTTGTAAAACGCTTGACCCAAGACGCGCCTTCAACCATCGCAGCCTCTTCAAGTTCATAGCCGATTTGCAGCATATTGCTAGTGCCGGATCGCACGGCAAAGGGAAGGTATTTTACAACACTTACCAAGACTAACAAAGTAAAAGTCCCGTAAAGTGTTGGGATAAACAACCTCGGCTTTGAAAACATCGATAGATAGATGGCGCTGAAAGCGATAGACGGTATCAAGAAAGGTATAAAGGATAGCTGTTCCACAATCTTGCCAGAGATCTTTCCCCGTCCTCTGGATACGATATAACCTAAAATCGTACCAGTAATCGTAGCTGCTATCGATGCTGTAAATGCCAATTTCAACGTGTTGTATATGGACTTCCATATCAGAGGATTTTTAAAAATACCTGGTTCTCCTTCTGCTATCAAATTGTTGGATTTCCCAAACCAGTAATGGGTAGTTATATTGTTCAAGCTATATATGCCGTCTTTGAGCATAAAGCTCTGCATTAAAAGGATAAACAAAGGTATTACCGCTGCTATAAATATAAAGATTGAAAGTATTATTACAGCTGATATCCTGTATTTACCTAAGCGGATTTTATTCTTCCTGACACCCTTACCCCCAATGGTAGCATAACTCTTTCTCGCCCCAATCGCCTTTTGATTTATATATACGGTAAATGAAGCTATGGAAATGAGGGAAATCCCCAAGATATATGCTTGTTCTGTTAACCTGTTCCTGATGTTTGCCCTGAGCATCGTTGAAATCGTGTAGTACTTCACCTTTAATCCTAAAAATGCCGGTATCCCAAAGGTACCCACAGCTTTTGAAAAAGTAAGGATGAAGGCCGACAAGATCGCCGGTAACACCAAAGGAAAGACAATTTTACTCAAAATTGTGTACCTGTTGGCGCCTGTTATCTCTGCCATCTCCTCCATATCCCCATTAATCGACGACAGCGCTGATGACATAAGAAGATAAGTGAAAACATAATAATGGAGTGTAGCAGTAATTATTATTGGAACAACGCCATAAGAGATTTCGTTGGGAGGATTTATGTTAAAAAGATATTGAAAGACCCCCGGGTATCCTCCTATTCTGTCATTTTTAAAAATGGTCAACCATGCCAGAGATTTACTCCAAGACGGTAGCATATAAGGAACAATAATCATAAAAGAGAAAAACTTTTTATAGGGTATATCAGTTCTAGTTACCAGCCACGCCATCAACCCTCCAAGGATAATTGACAACATTGACACCATTAGGGAAATAAATAGAGAATTTTTCAGGGGACCATAAAATATTGCTTCACTTATTGAGCTATTAAATATTTTTTTCCAGTAGTAGGGGGTAAACTCTCCGGCAATAGCCCCCGGAACACTCCTTACATCCTGAGGAGATAGTTTAAAAGTCGCAGACAGCATTTCCCAAAGGGGGACTACTATTAAATAAACCAAGACCACAATCGCAATTACCGTCGCGACACTGTAGGGATCTGTAACTAATCTCATAAACCTATTCTTTAACCTAGTCATTTTCCCATCAAGTTCCCTTCGTCCCTTGGAAAGACCAGTCTCTAACTTTTCCATTTAAATGCTCCCTCCAATCCATCAAATTTAACTTATCATTACAATTGACCACATTATTATCAACAGATGTTGCTATAAGATATCTTTGAGTTCATTCAATGTATCTATTATGGTGATATTGCTATAAGCGGTTTTAAATTTTTCCCGAGAGTTTATTCCGGTCTTGGCTATAAAATCAATACTATTTGTCGCTGCCTTTTCTCCGTCCTTAATGGAATCTCCTACGAAAACAATATCCTCATGGCTTATGTTATATTTTTTCTCTATATATTCAAAATGAGGCTTACCTTTGGTAAACTCTGCGCTTTCAAATCCAAGGTATTCATCAGCTTCAACGCCTTGACCTTGAAGAAATTCTTTTATAATACGGGGCATATTACTGGATGAAATTCCGACAATATAACCTTTATCCCTTAAATATTTAAAAACATCTTGGGTGTCTGAAAATACTTTATGATGAATAAATTCTCTCTCTTTTTTACTCTCAAAGGCATTAACAATAATTGCGTTTTTACTTCCCCTTGGGAAAATTATCTCCATTTGCTCACAAAAAGGGATGCCAGAGGTATTCAAGAATAATTCTCTAGCAATTGGAATAGAAAGTTCATAATGTTCATTAATCAGCTTTGAGGCCCATACTGCCAGTTCACCCATGGAATCGACAATAGTGCCATCAAAGTCAAATAATATCGCCTTTTTCATAAAAATCACTCCTGCTTTTTCTGTTGCAGCATTTTGCTTTCTTCAAACTTACAGCTGCAATTGTAATCCTCCTTTTTACCAGAGAATTGTAATATTGGGTACTTTTTTATTTTATAGCAAATTTATTCCATAGAATAACCTCCTCCTTTATCGGTAAGGGAACGTTCCCAATCTTAACCGGCCCATCTGTAATATCGCACTTACTTATCTCGTCATATATCGGGCTGTTTGCGTTGTCTTGATTCAATTATCCCGATACAATATATTGATAGCC